>JAYTDP010000049.1:0-4416 GCA_043735865.1 Bdellovibrionales bacterium | reverse complement strand
ATTGAAGCGTATCTTGGAAAGGCTAAAGCCTAATGTTGAAACTAGAAAACCTTTCGGTGAATTATGGCGCGATTCAAGCGCTTCACTCCGTCAGCTTTGAAGTACCCAAAGGCGAAATCGTTTGTTTGATTGGAAGCAATGGTGCTGGCAAGACGACTGTCCTAAGAACGATATCTGGCTTGCTGACGCCGCACACTGGACGCGTGATGTTCAATGGTGAAAACATTGCGGGCGTGGCTCCTGAACAGATTGTACGTAAAGGCCTTTGTCAGGCGCCCGAAGGCCGCGGCATTTTCTTAAATCTTTCCGTCGAAGAAAATCTTGATTTGGGTGCTTGGGCTGTAAAGGACAAATCGACTTATAAAAACGATCTTGAGCGATCATTCACGCTTTTTCCGCGACTAAAAGAACGTCGCTCACAAAATGCCGGGACTCTTTCGGGCGGCGAGCAGCAGATGCTTGCGATCGCGCGCGCATTAATGGGGCATCCAGAGTTGCTTTTGCTTGATGAGCCATCGTTGGGGTTAGCTCCTCAAGTTATTGAGAAAATTTTTGAAATTATCGTCGAGATAAACAAACTCGGCAAAACCGTATTGCTAGTCGAGCAGAATGCTTTACAGGCCCTCGAGATTTCCCATCGGGGGATCGTACTTGAAGTCGGTCACGTTGCGCTTCAGGGTTCTGCCAAAGAACTCATGTCTTCGGACCAGGTCCGCAAGGCCTATCTCGGCGAATAGCGTTAGCATTAATAATACAAATTTGACCGTCGTCCGAAACAATGTTGAGATTTTGGCTTATGGGGGTTTTATGAAACTTGTTCTATTTATACTATCGGCGCTTTTATCTGCACCGGCATACGCTGCAATGGACTGCAATATTTCGTCGGGTCCGGGAGAATCTATAATTGAGATTCTTGTAATTGGTCAGTACACGACACGATTTGAAGAAGGCACTAACGCGAAGGTTATTTATTCGTGCGGACCTTTTGTCGCGACCGGAGCTGGCGATGCTGCAGGATATTCACGCGTCGTAGAGATCGAGCCTGATGCCTGTGCGACACTTCAAGTTAGCGGTCAGAACGACGTCATCTACTGTCGTCCTTAAATCAATCGCAAGGGTCGGTATGGCCGACTCTTGTTGGTCTACGTTTAGTTCACAACTTTGCAAGTTCCAACATCCCACATTCCATACACCATATTATTTTGGAAGCACGTGAGGCGACCTTCATCGCTTTTATTCATATTAAAATTGATGCGGATGCCGCTATTGCAATCGACATCTAAAATATGTCCTCCGTTCGAGGTGGTCTCGGTAGTCTGGCAATTGTGAGTCGAGTCGATTGAGACTCCACACACTTCGAATGGGGATGCGAGGGTGTCTGTAACCATGGAGCAAATTTTTATATTCTCCATGTCCGTATCACATTGCTGATGGGTGCGTTCGATTTGCAGATTCGGCCAGCGCTTAATCAGTGCAGTCTCAACTGCTGCGGGCGCTGTCCCGCGCGTACATTGATATTCAGCAAATGCTTGCGCAGTCGTGAGCGTAAGTGCGATTGCGATTATGAGTTTCATGATGCCTCCGCGATTTAATTAGTAACCATAAATAGAAGAACACAGAATTGTTGAATAACAAAATTGTGCGGCGCAACTACCTCCGGAGGTAGTTGCGGTGTGTCGTGCAAATGAGCCTGTAAATCGCGACGAGAGAGTGAACGCGATGAGTGAATGGGGCATTACAGAGTCCATTCTAGATCTTGGCGAAAACCAAGCACGCGTTCGTGCCACCGAAACCGAAGCTGTTATTCATCACGGCTTTCAGTTGGCGTTCGCGGGCTGTGTGCGGGACACAATCGAGATCGCACTCGGGACTTGGATTATCGAGATTGATGGTTGGCGGAACTTTATTCTGGGTCAATGCTAAAAGTGAGAACACCGATTCGATCGCGCCAGCAGCACCTAAAGCGTGACCGGTCATACTCTTAGTAGATGAGATCCACACTTTTTTGGCATCGGCAGCGAAGATAGATTTAATCGCATCGCTTTCGGCGGCGTCCCCGGCAGGCGTGCTTGTGCCGTGGGCGTTTATGTATCCGATGTCTGATGTCGAAAGACCCGAGTCACGCAAAGCGAATTGCATAGCTCGAGCAGCGCCGGCGCCTCCAGGTGATGGAGTCGTCATATGATTCGCATCCGATGAAACTCCATAACCTAATATTTCGCCGTAAATGCGAGCGCCTCTTTTTTTAGCGTGTTCATAATCTTCAAGAACTAATGTTGCTGCAGCTTCCGCTAATACAAAACCGTCGCGGTCTTTGTCCCATGGGCGTGAAGCTTTCTCTGGAGCATCATTGCGAGTCGACAAAGCTTTCATTGCTGCGAATCCGCCAACGCCTAACGGGCTGACAGTCGATTCAGCTCCACCAGCAATCATAACGTCGGTTTTGCCCATTTGGATGTAGTGAACTGCTTCACCGATCGAATGAACACTTGAAGCGCATGCAGAAGTGATCGAGTAGTTCGGGCCGCGAAATCCGTAGTTAATGCTGATGTGCCCGGCTGCCATGTTTGCAATCACTTGGGGAATAAAGAACGGAGAAATTCGGCTCGGTCCACGGGTGCGGAGAGTTTCATGCGTATCTTCAATGAGAGGGAGTCCGCCCATCCCGACACCTATGAAAACACCGGTGCGATCACGTAGTTCGTCGGTCCACTCAATTCCACAATCTTTGATAGCTTCGTCAGTCGCAGCCAACGACAAATGGATAAAGCGATCCATTTTTTTCTGTTCTTTTTTATGAACGAAAGCATCGGGGTTAAACCCCTTCACTTCGCCGGCGAACTGCACAGCGAATTCGGTCGGGTCGAATAAAGTGATGCGTGCGATCCCGGATTTTCCGTTGATCGCGTTTTCCCACGACTCGGCAGCAGTGAGACCTAAAGGAGTCACTGCACCCATGCCCGTCACTACAACGCGCCGGTTAGGTCGTGGGATCATTATTAAACTTTACCTTTAGTTTGGATGTATTTCGTAACATCGTTCACTGTGCGAAGCTTTTCAGCATCTTCATCTGGAATTTCAAGATCGAATTCTTCTTCCATCGCCATTACAAGCTCAACGATGTCGAGGCTGTCAGCGCCGAGGTCATCGATGAATGAGGCTTCAGGCTTGATACGGTCGCCTTCGACTCCAAGTTGTTCTTCAATAATTTTTTTTATGCGTGGTTCAACTGCCATTGTGGGCTCCTTTTAATTATTTTTAAAATCAAATTCAAATCGGTCTAAAGCATTAACATTCCACCATTCACATGAAGCGTCTGGCCGGTGATGTATCTTGAGTCATCACTTAACAGGAAACTCACCGCACTCGCAATATCTTCTGGTTGTCCGAAGTTCTGCAGGGGGATTTTCGTAAATATAGCCTGTTTTTGTTCGTCGGTCATTGCGTCGGTCATATCGGTCGTTATGAATCCAGGAGCCACACAATTCACGCGAATGTTACGCGAGCCAAGCTCTTGAGCGACTGATTTCCCCATGGCAGCGACGGCGGCTTTACTCGCAGCGTAATTCGCTTGCCCTGCGTTACCCATGTGGCCGATAACCGAGGTCACGTTCACGATCGAGCCTTTACGGGCTTTTAGCATCGGTTTCGTCACAGTCTTCGTGCACAAAAAAGCCCCACGCAAATTCGTGTTGATGACTTGGTCGAAGTCGTCAGTTTTCATTCTAAGAAAAAGCTGATCTTTTGTGATGCCTGCATTGTTCACCAAGCCGTCGATCCGGCCGAACTTTTCCATGATCTGTTTAAACCCATCTTCGACGGATTGCTCGTTTGCGATATCAAGTTGAAGTGCAAAATGCTGATTGGCTTCTGCGGGATCGGCAGACGCAGCTTTGATTTCTGAAAGCACCTTATCGGCGGCATCAGGACGGCTAGCGTAAGTAAAAGCAACGTGCGCGCCGTCCGCGGCCAGGCGTTTTACGATGGCTGCGCCGATGCCGCGACTTCCACCAGTTACGACAATATTTTTACCCGTTAGATTCATCCCGTAATCACTTTCAATTCTTCGACAGAGTTGACGTTGAAGCTCGGCATTTTTTCGGGGCCCAGGATCTTTTTTGCGAGTCCGCTTAAAACTTTTCCCGAGCCTAATTCCACCATACGAGTACAGCCCAATTCATCTAGTTTTTCAACACATTCAATCCAGCGCACAGGTGCAGAAATTTGACGAATTACATTTTCACGTAGGGTAGCTGCATCGGTTACGGGAAGAGCTGAGAAGTTTTGAACGACCGGAGTTAAAGCCTTTTTGAACTCGCAGGTGCCAAGAAAATCGCGCATCACTTCTTCGGCCGGCTTCATCATCGAACAGTGAAAAGGCGCAGAGACTTTGAGTGGAATGAACTTCACGCGGCC
>JAYTDP010000048.1:0-3463 GCA_043735865.1 Bdellovibrionales bacterium | reverse complement strand
GGGATTTGTAACTAAATGGCTTGGTATGACTTGGAATGAGTACGCCACAAGTGCTGTCGTGGATTCGCTTATTCAAGCCTTCACGCGGGGGCACGGAGTGCTCTATCTCGTGTGCGCCATCCTTTCGCTGACTGTGAAAAAAGAGGATCGCATAGCAAAGGCGGTTTTGGCCGTCGGAGCCTTCGCTCTTTTCATTTTGGCTGCGCTTTATTGTAAGGAAAAGTTTTATCAAGCCGGACAATTTTTCGAGTACTCGGCCCAATTTGGTGCGCCGGTATTATTGTTGTGGGCGGTTTCAGTCAATGAATCGAGCGCTCGATTCGAAGCGACTTTAAGGTTGTGCGTTGCGCTGACATTTATTTGTCATGGATTATATGCGTATGGGTACTATTCTGTTCCAGGTGAATTCGTCGACATGACCATCGAAATTATGAAACTAACTGAATCGCAATCCTACATGTTTCTTAAAGTGTGCGGGGTACTCGATTTCTTAATTGGCGCCGCAATTTTATCGAACATCGCAAAACCCTATGTACTTTGTTACGCAATGGCGTGGGGGACACTGACGGCACTCGCACGGGTGGTCAGTAACGTCTCGATTCACCAGGCCAATTTCGGACATAATCTGTTTCAATGGGCACCGGAAGTCATTTTTCGGCTTCCTCACGCGCTTCTACCAGCTGCGGCACTCTTTTGCGGCGTCCAGCTCGCTATAAAAAAGCGCAATGAGATTCCGTCGCACGATGCAGACGGAATCCCGAATTACTAGGACCTAAAAACTAACTCCGCCTTCAAATAGAGTTTAATGAGGTTTTCGAATTGGCGCAGACCTGGACTTGTTACCTCCCTTTGATCCTGTTGCAATATACCTATTGTAACAATTGAAATCTTCGAAAGACGTTCCACGGAGGGACTATGTATTCATCGAAAGCGGCCATGACGGCTGGTGTTTTATTTTTGCTCGCCGGCTTTTCAGCACGAGCAACACTTGAGCCGGCGTTTTGTGATGTGACGACTTTTGAGAAAACAGAAATTGCAAGTGCGGCTCCGGGACTTCAAAATAATCACGCTTATCAATTAGGCAATTTAGTTTTGGTTGGGTTGGCCATCGGACGTTCTGATGTAACTGCGATCAAAACTTTAGCAGACCGTTTCGGACAGTTTTCACCGGCAGAGAAAAGTTGTACGTGGTATTTTAATAATGGAAATTCCGAAGCCATAAACGCATTTAACTATCGCTACGTTTCAAACCCAATGTTTAAAGGAGTTGAAGCGGCAGACGAATTCGAAAAAGTATTGGCTAGTTCATTCGCCGACGATCCAACAAGCTTCATGTCATGTGCAATCGATCACCACTACATCGCTATGGGCTGCGATGGGATGAAGCATCGTGGACCATCCGTTTTCGCGATGGTCTTGGCCTATGCAGGTTGTACTCCACAGCATGCGACGGCGATCGCAAATAAGATTTGGGGCACCAATGGGGTTTTTGTCAGCACGCGCGAAGCCATTGCCAATAAAGGCAAAATTTTGGGCGATCTGAATCCATCTCTTCGTGATCAACTTCAAGTGCTCATGTCGGCAAAAAACTAGTTTGAGCCGTTTACTGTGAACCATGAAAATCAATAGCGACCGCCTTCATCTGCGTAACTATCAAATAGCCGACGTCGAGACGGTCCATGAGTATGGGTCCGTCCCTGAATTTTCAAAGTACGAACCCTGGGGTCCGAATTCAATTGAGGACACGCGTAAATTCGTTGCGGAGGCGATTGCACAATCGGTCACTCCCAACCGTTTCAAATACGAATTAGCGATTTGCCTGAATCAGAACGATCGCCAGATTGGCGGATTCGGCTTGAGACGTGAAGGACAAACAAGTGTAGTTGCCAATTTGGGATGGGCGATCAATCCGGCCTACCAAAATAAGGGATACTGCACAGAGGCCGCAAAATCGATGATCACATTTGGATTTAAATTTTTGGGATTGAAAGTGATCTACGCTACTTGCGACGTTAGAAATGCGGCTTCCTTTCGCGTTATGGAAAAGCTCGGTATGAAAAGAGTCGGCCATTTCGAAAAACATCAGCTTCAAAAAGGGGAGATGCGCGATACGTATCGCTATGAACTGCTAGGGATTTAGAGCTCCCTTGCGCCGGACTAATTCGTTTCGAGAAATCGAATTCCTCTAATGATCGCTTCTCTTGAGAACGCATAGACCGGGATATGACCCGCTCCCTCAATTAGAAAAGTTTCGGTCTTTGCTCCCTTGGCATCGAGGGCCCCGCGGATTTGCTGCATCTGAATTGGCTCGACAGAGGTGTCTGCGGTTCCATGGTAGAAAAACGTAGGAGGCGATCCGGCTTCCGCATGGGTGACAGGTGAGGCGGCATCCCAAAGCGCTTCGTGGCCTTTATACGGATAGCCGACGAAGGCTATGGCTCTCGAATTATTCGGAGAAATAGAGAGATTTCCTGGCGCGCCACCGACGACAATCGAATGCATATGATGTTTAGGATCTAGACCTGCGAGTAGCGTCAGGTGGGAGCCAGCGGAGTAACCCCAGCCACTGATGTGATCACGATTAATTCCATATTTCTCGGCATGATCATAAAGCCAAGTTAAGGCATCAGTGACATCTTCGACAGGTTTCGGAAAACGAACGTTCGGGACGAGGCGATACGTAATATTGTACGCAACAAAACCAGCTTCGGCGAGCGCCCGGCAAATGTGATTCATATCGCCGAATTTCGAGTTCCATCCACCGCCATGAACGACCAAGACGGCTGGGCGAGGCACAATTTTTTCATTCGGCAATTGATCGGGGATATACATATCGCCACTCAATTTTTTGCCATCAACTTCTTTATAAACCATATTTCGATAATAGGAATAGGTGTGCTTTGGTTTTACTTTTTCTAGTGTGCAGCCAGGCAAGGCCAGCAATGCGAGTGACAACGATATAATATAATTTTTCATTTCGGCTCCGCGGATGAAAGTAAATGTTAATAGCAGTTTAGGGGCCCGTCACCGGAAAATTGTGGTAAAAGAAAGGATGTCGTTTGAGAAAGTTTTAAGCGCAACCAGCCAATACCAAAATCTGGGGCCGCAGTTCGCGGTTCCGGTCAAGACGACTCCACTTCAAAAAAGCTATTTGATCGATGTGAACGAGAAATTCGTGAGCAGCTTGAATGTTGCGGGACTCACCGAAATCTCGGGGGAGGAGTGGCGTGCCCTTACAAATGGCGAGGTTTTGCTCGGTGGACGCGAACCTTTTGCGAGTTATTATTCGGGTCACCAGTTTGGTGTTTGGGCGGGCCAACTAGGCGATGGTCGCGCTCATATCTTGGGCGAAGTCGGCGGTTATGAATTTCAATTAAAGGGATCCGGATTGACGCCATTTTCGCGAATGGGAGACGGCAAGGCCGTGTTGCGCTCGACGATCCGCGAATATTTGGCGAGTGAA
>JAYTDP010000047.1:0-9764 GCA_043735865.1 Bdellovibrionales bacterium | reverse complement strand
TGGGTTCCTCGAACTACTGGCCAAGCTCCTGAAATCGGCGCCTTCAATGCATCCAATTGGAATGGCTCACAATTCATGATAGCTGGAGACAATGGATTTACATATCGCTCGACAGACGGATTCACTTGGAACGCAATTCCACGAAATGGAATTGGCACACAAAGTTTAATATGGTCGGGTTCGCAATACGTCAGCTCGGGAAATGGCGGATACATTTCGACGTCACCAGACGGCGGCACTTGGACTTACGTTTCTCCATCGAATAACGACATCTATTATAGTCTTGCATACAGCGGATCCCAATATGTGGTCGCAGGGCAAAGTCAGATCTATCGCTCGGGAACTGGTTCGACCTGGACATTAGTTTCTTCTCCGAATGATGGAAAACGTCGTGCGGTCGCTTGGAATGGTTCTTCATTTATGCTTGTTGGACCGGGCGGCGCATTCATGACTTCAACGGACGGCATAGAATGGCTCCAAAGCAATATGGCCCAATCGTTTGATTTATATGCGATAGCTGCTGGAGCTTCAAAATTTGTCGCCGTCGGTAAAAGTGGAACCATTGTTGCGACCCCGAGCTGGGCCCAACAGACGTCTGGTACCGGCGAGGACTTACTTGGAATTACTTGGACCGGGACACAGTTCGTCGCCGTTGGAGCAAACAACACGATCCTGACGTCTCCTGACGGCTTAACATGGACAGCCCGATCACCATTCTAAAGATAAAGTGCCTAAAATTTCGACAAGGCTCACTGTTTTTCACTCCCCTATTTTTTTGCGCTCGCTCGAGCTAAATTAAGGCCATGAAATCATTAGTTTCGTCTCTTTTGCTTTTCGTTTTTGGATTTGGTGCCTTGGCCGCTACACCGATTTCGGCCCTCCCGCCCGCGAAATGCGAAAAAGATTTCGTGAGTTTCGAAGCATGGCGTGAAGATTTCAGACTCGAAGCTGTACGAAATGGCATCTCAACTGCCACCTGGCGCGAAGCACTTCCATTAATCACGGTCGATCCACTCATCTTGAAAAAAGACCGATCTCAGGGCGCCTTTTATATTCCTTTTCTTTCTTTCGCTCTGCCTCGTGCGCATTCGCGAATCGGACGAGCTCGCGCGGTCCTCAGTCGTCACCAGGCGCTTTTTCAAAGTATCGAGAAGCAGTTTGGCATCGCAAGTGAAGTCATCGTGGCATTCTGGGGCATGGAAACTGATTTTGCGACGGGCCCGATTACGCCCAGTTTCCCGATCATTCGTTCGATGGCGACACTCGCGTATGACTGTCGGCGCGCAGCCCTTTTTCGAGACAATTTGCTCAGCGCTTTAAGATTAGTCGAACGAAACGAACTCACGGTCGACGAACTTCAAGGACAGTGGGCCGGCGAGATGAGCGGTTTACAGCTCACTCCAAGCAACTATTTTAATTTTGGAGTCGACTTCGACAAAGACGGCAAACGCGATATCGTACACAGCGTTCCAGATCTCATTGCTTCGGCCGCGAACATGTTCAAAAGTTACGGTTGGGTTAAAGGTCAGCCGTATATTCTTGAAGTGAAAGTTCCAAACCAACTTCCGTGGCAAAATGCTGACCTTACGATGCAAAAAATGTTTTCGGTGGCGGCGTGGTCACATGTGGGCGTGACTAAGGTAGACGGCTCTCCGCTCCCCCCACTTCCTCTTAATGCTGCGCTCATGCTTCCAATGGGGCGACTCGGACCAGCTTTTTTAGCTTTTCCCAATTTCAAAGCTCTGTTGCAGTGGAACTCGTCGATCAACAACGCTTTGACGGCGGCCTACCTGGCGTCACGAGCAAAAGATCCGAGTCTGCCCGCAATGCGGCCCGGAAACGGCTCGCCTGAAGTAATGACGGCGCAAGAACTGAAGGAGCTTCAAACGCTCTTCAGCAAACAAGGTTATCAAATGGGGAAGATCGATGGTTTCCTCGGCGGCCAAACACGAATCGCGACTCGCGAAATGCAGTTAAAGTTCAATATGCCAGCTGATGCGTACCCCACTCGCGAACTCCTTGCGAAAATGCGTACTCTTCCACCGAAATAAAATTTATTTTGCGCCAGCGCCTTTAGAATTCTCTCGATGCTCGATGCGATTCGTCTGCTTTTTTATTTTCGAAACTAAAGGGCACGGTTTAAATTTATTCGAGCTTCTTCCAATATTGATTTCATCGTCGGCATATACAGCGGCGTCTGAGCTGTTCATGATGAGTTGAGCGGTTTCGACTCCCGCTTTGTTTTTTCGAATAAGAACGACGGCTCCATTTACAAAGGAGCCGTTTTCATTTCTGTGATGGTCTAGAAGATACGCTTCGCATCGGCCCGGCTCACACGTCATGTAGGCGCTCTGATCGTTTGCATCTAATATATCGCCGTAATTGATAGAAACCCGGCGAGTTAACCGGCGGCCGGGCTCGATGTTTCCTCCAACAGTTATTGAAATACCACCAGGCTCATCTTCGATTTTAACGTCGCCTTTTAAAATTCTAAAGATGTGGCCATGGCAATTAGGCTCGCCCTTACATGAGAGGTTGTAGCGGCCACTTTGAAAATAATTGAACTCGAAAATTTGGTGTGCGGTCGATTGAATTCCATCCACAATAGGATCATGCGTGTGATTAAGCCGGCGCTTGATGGTGTCCAAATCGCACGAAGGTCTTCTCGGGGCCGTCACTACGATTTCGTTAACTGGTTCAGGTTCCGGAGTAGCCAAGCGGTGAACGCCAGATGAATCGGTACGACCCACCAAAGACCATATATTCACCAAAAAAATAAGGACCCACGAGATTTTCTGCATTGGGCTCCAATTATTTCTGGACGAGGACTTTCACGTTTTTATTCAAGAAATACCCATTCTTCGCTCGGAAGATATATTTCGGCCGGCCGAAATCGGGTTCGATCATTTTACGTAACCGTTTGATAGTCACGTAAAGCTTATTGTCGTGAACAGAAGGGTCGTAAGACTGTCTCCAGATTTTTTCGACAATGGCTTCTTTCGAATAAATCTCTCCAGGCTCGCGCATGAAAAGACGAAGTAAATCGAGCAAAATGAACTGGTTGCCAAAGTCGACGAGGCCCTTAGAGCGCTCTTTAACGGACTTTGCAGACGTATCAAAGACCAAGTCATAATCATCGCTCTTCGCAGCGCCCAGCTCTGCCAGCTGCTTATCAACCTGTCGCAACAAGTAAGGCATGTTCTCTGGATCGGCGGATTTCTTAGCGAGCAGAAGATACATGCGAGACATCTCTTTGCTGCCCATATCGTAATAGGTATTACCGAACGATAGGAGAAGATTCAGATGGAGGTAGAGATTCTTGTGGGTGCGAAGTTCTTCGTAGCATTTCCAGAAGACTTCTAATGCCACGTCATACTTGCCCATTTTACGTAAAATGTGGCCGTTCAACATTTGGCTGCGCAATTTAAGTTCAGAAAGTGGAAGGACTTGGAAGAAAACTTCTAAATTGTGAATCTCTTTTAAAGCGTCTTCAAAACGGTCGAGCTGAAAATAGACAAGTGCAATCCCATGAACTGCATTACAGATGTTTTCTTTGTCATCAGAAGCAAGTGCCTGCCCTAAAGACTTCTCAAGATACTCGAGTGCGACTTTGTGCTGCTTTTTGTAAGCCGCGCAAAGCCCAAGCGTATGATACGTGCGTGCATCGAGGCGGACTTTTTCTTTTAAAACGAGATTCTGGAGCTTCTCTTTGTAACTGTCGATGGCGTCATAGTTTTCCATCTCGGCGTAAATACGCAAAAGCTTATTCACAACTTCGAGGTAGCCCGAAAATTCTTTCGTTTGAAAATACATCTGTTCGGCTTTTTTAAAATGCTCTTCGGCTTTTTTAAAATCGCAGCGCTCCGAATACAAGCGACCAAGTTCGACCATCGACGATGCGATCGATTCGGCATTCGCCTGCGCAATGGCTTCAGCTATCGAGCTGTTTTCAGAAAAATTGCTGTGATCTAAAATTCGGGCTTCTGCTTGAAGATTTTCGCCCTGTGCTTTTGACATTTATCCCCCGGGGAACAGATTTCTTACAGAAGCTGTCCACCCGGGGTCAAATCAAAATCTAAAATAATTTAGTTAATGCTGAGGCGTATGGCCCGAATATTGAGCGCGGATACCCGATGCTCGTTCGGCACGGAACTTGAAAATGTCTTTCGCATTTTTCACCTCGAGTGCGCTAACGAGCACCTGATCGACGTGATCAACGGTAATGACTTTCAAATCTTTTAAAACCGTTTTAGGAACATCCTTAAGATCCTTCTCATTCTCTTTAGGAATGATAATGGTCCTAATACCTCCGCGATGAGCGGCCAAGATTTTTTCTCTCAAGCCGCCGATTGCGAGCACACGTCCACGTAATGTGACCTCACCAGTCATTGCAACTGTCTTCTTGACTGGGATCTTCATCATTGAAGACACAATACTTGTCGTAATTGCGATACCGGCAGATGGTCCATCTTTCGGAATTGCGCCTTCTGGGACGTGAATATGAACGTCATTATTTTGGAAGAATTCTTTATCGAAACCGAAGAGCGGCCCGCGCGATCGCACGTAACTCATTGCGGCCGAACATGACTCTTTCATCACATCACCCAATTGCCCGGTAATTGTAAACTTACCGCGGCCCGGAACAATCGACGTTTCAACGACCAAGAGATCTCCGCCCACTTCGGTCCATGCTAAACCGTTCGTTAAACCGATCTCACTTTGAGCTTCGATTTTACCAAACCGATATTTATCCGGGCCAAGCGCCTCGACAACCTTCTTCGCAGTCACAATAACGGCTTCTTTTAAGTTCTTAACGACCTTGGTTTTACTCGCAGTTTTAGATGCCGCGGTATCTTTTTTCGCACCTTTAAGATCTTTTTTGAGTCTCTCGGTCACGATCTCTTTCGCTAATTTACGGCAAACCGTCGCGATTTGACGTTCGAGATTACGAACACCCGCTTCGCGAGTGTAAGACCGAATAATTTCGTAAACCGCATCGGGTTTGAACGTAATTTTGAAATCTTTGAGACCGTGAAGCTCAAGCTGCTTCGGAACAAGATACTTGTTCGCGATATTGAACTTCTCTTCTTCGATATAACCTTCGAGTTGGATGATTTCCATACGGTCGAGCAATGGACGCGGGATCGGATGGAGAGAGTTCGCCGTCGTCACAAACATGACTTGAGACAAATCGTAGTCCACTTCAAGGTAATGATCTTGGAATGTGCAGTTTTGCTCAGGATCGAGAACCTCGAGCAAAGCAGAAGATGGATCTCCACGGAAATCGTTCGACATCTTATCGATTTCATCGAGAAGAACGAGCGGATTGCCGAATTCTGATTTACGAAGAGCTTGAATGATCTTCCCTGGCATTGCTCCAACATACGTTTTTCTGTGACCGCGAATTTCCGCTTCGTCACGAACTCCGCCGAGAGAAATACGAGCGAATGGACGATTTAAAGCCTTCGCTATTGAGCGCGCGAGTGACGTCTTACCAACGCCCGGAGGTCCAACTAGGCACAAGATAGGGCCGCGGAGTTCATTATTCAATGCTTGAACCGCTAAATGCTCAAGAATACGCTCTTTCACTTTTTCGAGACCAAAATGGTCGTCGTCGAGAATATCTTTTGCTTCATCAAGGTCATGTTTCTCTTTCGAGAACGCATACCAAGGAAGATCGAGCATCCAATCGATGTAATTACGCACAACGGCAGCTTCTGCAGACATTGGCGACATCATTTTCAATTTTTTGATCTCTTTTTTCACTTTTTTCTTCGCGTCTTCTGACATTTTCTTTTCTTCGAGACGCTCGCTCAGCTCTTCAAGCTCAGCTTGGTAATCGTCTTTCTCGCCGAGCTCTTTTTGAATGGCCTGCATTTGCTCGTTCAAATAGTATTCTTTTTGTGAACGCTCCATTTGCTTCTTCACGCGGCCGCGAATCTTCTTCTCGACTTCGAGAATTTCGATCTCGCCCGTCATCAAGTTCAAAAGTTCTTCTAAACGCTTACCTGGGTCTGGAACTTCGAGAATTCGCTGCTTGTCTTCTAATTTAAGATTGAGTTGTGCCACGATAATATCGCCGAGTTCGCCGATATCTTCGATGGTTGAAACGCGCATGAGGATTTCTGGCGGAATTCTTTTATTCAACTTCACGTAAGTTTCGAAAGTCGATTTCACCGAGCGCATAAGTGCACGGGCTTCAGTTGGATTTTCGATGTGCTCTGGAAGTTCTTCGCACTCAACGACGAAATGTCCGTCAGTTTGAACGAAGTTTTTGATCTTCACGCGTTTTTTACCTTCGACGAGAACTTTTACTGTTCCGTCTGGCAAACGAAGGAGCTGAATGATCGTACCGAGCGTACCGATCTTGTAGATCTCTTCTGGCTGGGGGGCGTTGGCTTTAGGGTCTCGTTGAGCTGCCAAGACAATATCCGTCTGCTTGGTCATCGCCTCTTCGAGAGCGTTGATACTTTTCTCACGACCCACGAATAGCGGCATCATCATGTGAGGAAAAATAATTAGATCTCTTAACGGTAGTAACGGGAGCTTGACTGTATTTGCGGCGCTCATTTGGATCCCCTCCGGTCATATACATCTGACAGTCCGGAGAGGCGGGATGGTGAACCGCGCCTAAACTATTTAAGCGCTTTCAGCTGAATCTCCACTCGAGTCGCCAGATCCGTCTGACTTCTCTTCTCGCTCCGTCTTGTAGACGAGTTGGGGCTTCTCACCTTTGGTGATTGTCCCTTCATCGATGATACATTCCTTTACGTTTGTCTTGCTAGGAATTTCATACATCATTTCAAGCATCGCGTTTTCGATTACGCTGCGCAGTCCGCGCGCCCCGGTGTTCCGTTGGATGGCCATCTGGGCAATCGCTTTGAGCGCTGAAGTTGTAAAGGTTAAGACAACATTCTCGTACTCAAATAAACGTTGATACTGTTTTGTAAGCGCGTTTTTAGGTCTAGTTAAAATGTCGATCAATGCCTGCTCATCAAGTGGGTCCAAAACTGCCACAACCGGTAAGCGGCCAATGAACTCTGGGATTAAACCAAACTTCGCTAAGTCATCCGGCTCAATCTTTTTTAAGATGTTCTCAGAGTTCTTACGTTCCTCTTTGGTTTTGATGTCCGCACTGAAGCCAAGAGTCTTATTCGTAATACGGCCTTCGATAATTTTATCCAGGCCTACGAACGCTCCGCCGCAGATAAACAAGATATTACTAGTATCGATTTGAATGAATTCTTGCTGTGGATGTTTGCGGCCACCCTTTGGAGGGAGATTCGCAACAGTTCCTTCAAGAATTTTAAGAAGGGCTTGCTGAACACCTTCACCGCTCACGTCACGCGTGATGGATGGGTTTTCGCCCTTACGTGCCACTTTATCGATCTCATCCACGTAAATGACGCCGCGTTGAGCTTTTTCAACATCGTAGTCTGCTGCCTGGAGAAGATTGAGAACTACATTCTCAACGTCTTCACCGACATAACCAGCTTCAGTTAATGCGGTCGCATCTGCAGTCGCAAATGGAACGTTCAAGATACGTGCAATCGTTTGCGCAAGAAGAGTTTTACCTGTTCCTGTCGGACCGATGAGAAGAATATTCGACTTCGCGATTTCGACGTCGTCTTTTTTCTTACCTTTGTTCGTATTGATTCGTTTGTAATGGTTATGAACCGCAACCGCGAGAGTGCGTTTCGCAGGCTCTTGCCCAATGACGTAATCATCAAGGAAAGATTTAATGTCGACCGGCTTCGGCACTTTCAAAGTCTGCTTCGTATTGTCTTCGCGATCTTTTTCTTCGCTGATGATGTCATTGCATAAATCGATGCACTCATCACAGATATACACGCCAGGGCCGGCAATCAGCTTTTTCACTTCTTTTTGGCTCTTGCCGCAGAAGCTGCAGGATAAAGAACCTTGGCTTGTTTTTTCGCGACTCATTTCAACCTACTTGTTGTTCTTAACTAATTTGCGACTTGCGACAACTTCGTCTACGAGACCCATAGCTTTACCAGCTTCAGCAGTTAGATAGTTATCACGATCCATAGACTTTGATAACGATTCAAACGTTTGACCCGTGTGGTGGGCGTAAATTTCAGTTAATTTGACTTTTGTTTTAATAATTTCTGCAGCGTGAATTTCAATATCACTCGCCTGCCCTTGAATTCCTCCACCCATAATGAGCGGTTGGTGAATCATGAGTTTAGAATTCGGTAACACGTAGCGTTTGCCCTTAGTACCTGCAGTGAGGAGTAGAGAGCCCATACTTGCCGCCATACCGATACAGACTGTGCTCACATCGCACTTTACGAACTGCATGATGTCGTAAATCGCGAGACCCGCACTGACGCTTCCGCCTGGGGAATTGATGTAAATCGAAATGTCTTTCTCTGGGTTTTCCATCTCGAGAAATAACATTTGAGCAATGATGCTGTTGGCCACGTCATCTGTGACCTGCGAGCCAAGGAGAATAATGCGGTCTTTCAGCAAACGAGAGTAAATGTCGTAACTGCGTTCGCCGCGAGATGTGTTTTCGATTACCATTGGGATTAAAGCCAAGATGAATTCTCCTTCAGTTCTATTAGTTTACTACTGTCCTCATTCAATATGGGTCCAGAAGAGAAACTGACAAGACTCTTTTCGGGCTGAAGTATAAATCCCTTTATTCGCTCGACCCCATGTGCTAAAAATTTTGCTCAATCACAAAGAGGTTAAGTAATGTTGAAATTGTCGTTTTCGTCAGAGAAAAATGTCCAAAAGCAAGACTCGACTTTAGTCTTATTTGTTACAGAGAAGAACAAACAAATCAGCAACTTGGGGCTACCTAAAGGTGCCGCTGAAATTTTAAACCTGCTCGAGACCGAAGGTTTAAAATTTGCCGATGTAAAAAAAGGAGTCGTATTTCGCCACTCTCAGGCACTTGGCTTCAGAAATATTTTGGTCCTAGGTCGTGCAACAAAAACAGATAAAGAAAGTTTTCGCGTACTTGCATGCACGGTTTACCAAGCCCTTCGTACCAATAAACTCACAAATGCAGTCCTCAACCTCGAAAATTTAAGTGCGACACCGAAGTCTGCGAGCGACATTGCACAAGCTTTGGCAGAGGGCTTCTTACTTTCAGCTTACGAATTTAAAGAAATGAAGTCGAAACCGAAAGAAGACAAGGCTCCTGACGTCTACCAACTTCAAATTGTTGCGAATGGCAAACTTAACACAACTAGTGCACAGCGAGGGTTTGAAGCAGGAGTCGTGATGGCGGAGACGATTAATTTCTCTCGCCGTTTAGGTGATATGCCGGGCAATTATATGACTCCCGAAATCCTGGCCGACTCTGCGGTGAAAGCAGCAAAGGGCACAAATTTGAAAGTGACCGTTTGGAATCGCGAGAAAATAAAAAAAGAAGGAATGGGCGGATTACTTGGAGTTTCTCTCGGTTCTGACAATGAGCCGCGATTCATCATAATGGAATATAATGGTGCCGGAAAATCGAAAAAACCCGTCGCTTTCGTTGGAAAAGGTCTCACTTTTGACTCGGGCGGCATTTCAATCAAACCTTCTGCCGCAATGGAAGAAATGATTTACGACATGTGCGGCGGAGCAAACGTGATCGGCACCATGCTCGCAATTGCGCGTTTAAAATTAAAAGTAAATGTGATCGGACTTGTTCCTTCGACAGAAAATATGTCCGGCGGAATGGCCATGAAACCGGGCGATGTATTAACCGCTCGCAATGGCAAAACTGTTGAAGTTTTCAATACCGA
>JAYTDP010000046.1:0-5007 GCA_043735865.1 Bdellovibrionales bacterium | reverse complement strand
ACGAATTCGAGCTCTTTGTCGGTCAAATCTTTAAAAAGATAGAGTTTGCGAAGCAAGTTAGCATTGGCCATTCGGTTATTCTCCGGTAAGAGCTTTCGTTAGCTCTTTCAAGTACATAGGCAGATTCAAAAGGAGTCAAGACGTGAAAGCCCTCGTCACTGGTGCATCCGGCTTTGTCGGATCAGCGTTAACGCAAAAACTCCTCGACCTCGGTCATGTTGTAACGTGCTTAAGTCAAAGCGGAGAAAGCGTTTTACATCATCCTCAATTGAAAACCGTGAAAGGCGACATCACCGACCTCGATGGTTTGGTGAACGCGGCGAAAGACCATGATCACGTCTTTCATTTAGCGGGAATTATCGCGTACTCGCGCGCGATGCGCCCGGCAATGCACAAAGTAAATGTAGTCGGAACCGACAATGTCATTCGCGCTTGTGAAACCAATAAAGTTTCAAAGTTATTTTTTATGAGTTCAGTAACGGCAATCGGCGCGGGACGTACTGCTTCTGAAGTTCTCGACGAAAATTCTAAATACAATGTCACCGATCTTGATCTCGGCTATTTCGAAACGAAACGTGAAGCCGAAGAATTAGTTATCGCTGCTCACCGCAAGGGGCGCGTTCAAGTTTACCTTGCGAATCCTTCGACTATTTACGGCGCGGGCGATGCCGAAAAGGGCAGCCGCAAAACACAAATCAAAGTCGCTCAAGGTAAAATGCCTTTTTATACCTCAGGTGGAGTTGGTGTGATCCATATCGATGATGTCATTGCAGGCATAATGCGAATTCTCGAAGTCGGCCGGCCCGCCGAGCGATACGTCCTCGCGTCCGAAAATATCACGATTA
This sequence comes from Bdellovibrionales bacterium, assembly GCA_043735865.1. Taxonomy (GTDB): domain Bacteria; phylum Bdellovibrionota; class Bdellovibrionia; order Bdellovibrionales; family UBA1609; genus CAYHVK01. Next base: position 4,162 of record JAYTDP010000046.1, on the reverse strand, counting down.
AAGAATTGTTCCGGATGATAGCCCAAGAAGCCGGGGTTAAGCCTCCGTCACTTTATCTTCCCAACGCAATTGTGCATGGCCTCGGGAAAATCGGTGATTGGCAAGAGGCCCACGGCAAGAAACCGGTTCTAACCTCTGAGAATGCCTGGACCTCCACGATGTTCCATTGGTTCAAAAACGAAAAAATGCACAAGGATTTAGGCCTCTATCCTCGACCCGCACGGGTCGCGATAAAGGCGAGTGTTGATTGGATGCGAACAAATGGGATAATTAAAACCTGATGCGCAATTTCTTTATGTCCATCGTATTAGGGATCTTCATCGTCGTTGGCGGCTTGGTGCTTTTCGCCGGCTGGTTTATGTTTTCAATACCTGACCCGGGCAAAATCAAAGGGTGCATGGTCACCCAAATGTACAAAGTCGATTTGTGTTCAAAAAATCCCGACTATGCACCTATCAATACAATTTCGAAATACACTAAAGACGTGATCATTATTTCTGAAGACTCCTCTTTCTATCAGCACCATGGATTTGATTGGTTTGAAATGAAAAATAGTTTTCGAGAAAACTGGCAAGAGAAACAATTTTCTCGCGGCGGATCCACGATCACACAACAGTTGGTAAAGAATGTCTTTCTGACTCAAGAGAAAAGTATCTTGAGAAAATTGCGCGAAGCCTACATCACCTATCACCTTGAGCAACAACTCGATAAAAAGCAGATTCTCGAAAAATATTTAAACGTCGTCGAATTTGGAAAAGGTATTTACGGCGTTAAGCGCGCGGCCCGCCACTATTTCAGCAAGGGCCCAGCCGAACTCAATCTCCTAGAATCCGCGTATCTCGCCTACTTACTCCCTAACCCTAAAATCTATTCGAAGATTTATTATACGGGCGCGCTGACACCTTTTTCTCGCCATCGCATCTTAGATCTCTGCTACAAAATGTATCGCTTCGGCCGAATCGGCCAAGATCAATATTTAGCTGCAAAAGATTATGTCGACCAATTCCCTTGGCGCAATTTAGGCTCCGATCAGATTGCAGCTCTTCAAGGCGAAGCACCCGCATCCGGCGGCGACGATTTACCGTTTAGCGATAATGTGCACGTTGAGCCGATCCAGAGCGAAGAAACTCCGGCTACTTATGAGATGACTCCAGATGAAAAGCGCGCGATGTCCGGCGACGAGCTGAGCCCAGAAGAAGAAGTAGAACTTGAGAATTCTCAGCTCGATAATTAAAAGGTGCCTCATTGCGGTTAACCCCGCTCTCATTGCGGAATTCCCGCCGTTTTTGCGACTCAACGCGACTACCTCCGGAGATAGTCGCATCGCGACAGCGACGCGAGGGTAAATTGCATCTCGCCATTGGAGTTAAGCCCGTGCGCCTGCCAGCCGCGACGCCGGTAGAGCGCTTCCGCTCTCGTACCCGGTTCAGTGGTTAACTTAATTTTCTCGCATCCCTCACGGAACATCCAATTTTCAAGAATTTCCATCAGTTGATTACCAACGCCTTTCCCCTCGTGAATTCCATCGATAAAAAGCGCCCACACATCACCCTGTGTAATACGTACACAACTAAAACCGACGACTTCACCCCCGTAAAGACTTACCCAGCCTTTACCGTCGGCAAATAAAGCCTGTTCGTAATCGGGAATTTCAATTTTAGCCGTAACGAGCCTATTTTCTAATACGTTATCTCGAATATGTTTCATAGCTGGGATGTCGTCGTGAATTGCTTCTCGAAATGTATATGAATTCATATCAAATGCCCAAAAGGTAACTGGCACCTTTTACGAAATTAGCTTTTTGTGCATATTTGCCGCGGCTAAATTCGTAAACAAAATGCCGAGGAATATAAGGTAACCGATGTTCAAAAAAATCGTTGGCTCGAGATCGCCGCGAATCAATGTACGAACAGCCGCTAAACCATGAGTGAGCGGTAATAACTGCGCGAGCATTTGAACCGGCTTCGGCATTTGTTCAAGCGGAAAATAAGTGCCGCAAAATAGTGACATCGGCGTAATAAAACCAGAAGTCAGATAAGTAAAGGTCTCATAGGACTTTGCGACGGACGCTAAGAACACACCAATCGATGCAAAGACCCAACACAACAAAGCCAAAACCAAAATGCACGGAAGCAACGCCTGCAACTGAACCAAACCAAGCGCCACGATGACGATCCCAACGGCAACGACGCTTAGCAATCCTTTGGCCGCCGCCCACCCGATTTCGCCCAGTACAATTTCATCTGGCCCAATCGGCGTCATAATAATGGTGTGGAAAGTATTCTGCCGAGACAATTTCGTATACGTGCCGTAAGTGCCTTCAAAAAATCCAACGAACATAGAAGTGGTCGCTAACATTGCCGGCGCAATGAAAACGGCATACGAAACGCCTTCGATTTGCGGAATGAAATTTCCCAACCCATAACCTAGTGCAAACAAATAAAGAAGAGGCTCAACAAAAATCCAAGACATCGCCGTCCAAAAAGTGTGTTTAAAATAAAGAAAATTACGGCGCCAAACGCACCAAGCTCCCCGACCGATCTTCGGGAAATAGAGGACATCATCAATCCATTCGTGTTTGGCCTTATTCGTTGAGTTCATGTCCCGCAATCCTTAAGAAAACGTCATTCAATGAAGCACGACGCACCGTTATGTTACGCGAAGACACTTCGCTCACGACATCTTTCACTTCAGTCTTACCGCGAAGGAAAACTTTAATTCGATTTCGCATCGCCTGGTATTCGTATTTCGCTTTGATTTTGTTCGTGTAATATTCCATCTCATTCGGTTCGACTTCAAACTCGACGACTTCACGCCCCACAAATTCGTTAATCAATTCCAAAGGTTTCCCTTCAGCCACTTTTTTCCCGTCGTTGATGATCAAGATGCGATCGCACAATGTTTCGGCTTCTTCCATGTAGTGCGTGGTGAGAACCATCGTTTTCCCGCGCTTTTTCATTGCCGTCAGTTCTTCCCAAATCCAATTGCGAGCTTGTGGATCCAAACCCGTGGTTGGCTCATCAAGCAAAAGAACGGGGGGATCATTCAATAGAGCCCGCGCCGTCGCCAGTCGCCGCTTCATTCCACCACTCAAATGTTCAACCGAGCGAGAGCTATAATCTTCGAGTTGAATCACGCGCAAAAGTTCTCGGGCCTTCTTCAAGGTTTCGCTCTTACCCATGCCGAGATAGCTTCCGTAAATTAGCAAGTTATCGATGACCGAAAAATCCGGATCAAGACCATTCTCTTGCGGGACCACACCAATCTGCGATTTGATTTTACGAATATGATCTTTGGCATTTAAACCGAGTACGAAAAGCTCTCCCGACGTAACTTCTGAACTCCCGTAAATCATCTTGAACGTCGAGGTTTTCCCGGCGCCATTGGGGCCAAGAAGGCCGAAGCATTCTCCCGCTTTTACGTCGAAAGAGATGCGGTCGACTGCCGTCTTGGTATCGTACTTTTTAATTAAATTTACGGCGGAGATGATAGACGACATACCCTATTATCTGGGGTGCTTGACGAGGGAGGCAAGGTTTAACCGTGCCCGCCCATTAAAAATGGCTCGTGCGATGTGTCTTTTTGAATGTGCTCGGCGACTGACGAAAAATAATCTTTGACCATATTGAGAGCGGCTTTTGCCTCTTGAAGCTGAAAAACTGATTTTCGAAAATTTGCCGATCCCGGATATCCCGTCGAATACCACGCGGCCAATTTCTTAATTTGCAATGCTGTAACGCGAGTCTCACCTTGCGACTGATTAACCAGATGAAAATACATACGATCAAAAAGTTCGTGGAAGTCTTTGTCGGTGCGTTTGGAAGTCGAAGCCTCCGTCATTGCCTCTGCGACTTCATCGCAAACATTTTGCTTTTGATAAATCTCAAGCGCTTCTCTAAAAATCCATGGGTTTTTTAAACAACCGCGGCCAATCAAAACGCCATCACAACCAGATTCAAGCAATCGATCGTTGGCCATTTGTGCCGAAGCGATATCGCCATTTCCTAAAATCGGGAGTGGCGCGGCCGCCTTCACTTCACGAATATAGTCCCAATCAGATGCACCCGCATATCCTTGCGCGCGCGTGCGACCGTGAATCGCCATCCAGGTCATTCCTTCGTCAGCCGCAATTTGTGCAATCTCGTGGGAGTTTCGCGAAGTC
>JAYTDP010000045.1:0-1983 GCA_043735865.1 Bdellovibrionales bacterium | reverse complement strand
CTTTTTTTCACCGGTAATTATCAGTTCACCGCTTACTACGGAAAAATTTCCGTGACTAAAAAGAAAGCGATGAATCTGTCACTTTATGGAATGGGCGGGATTGGCGCGGTTAAGTGGAGTGATAAAACCGAGCCTCTTTTAAATGTTGGCATCGGACAGAAGCTCTATTTCAATCCCAATTCGGCCATTCGATTTGATTTGCAATTAATGACCTATCGAGGCCCGGACCCGACATCGCAGGCTCTGCCGGCTTCTGGACCTTCCCATGACAGCGGTTATTTTACTACGACAACATATTTTCGATCGTTTCTAACAGTTGGACTGGTTTTCTTACTCTAGAGGAATTGAGCATCGTGAGATTTCGCTTCGTTTGTTTATTCTTAGTTTTTGTAGTTGGGCATATGGGCGCTGCTCAGGCGCAAATTGTTCCTCCGGAGGACACCGGGCTCGAGTCGCTATATGATCGATACGAAGATCAAGAAGTAAAGCAAACTGAAGCGCGTAAGACAGAAGAGCGCAAAAAAGAAGAGCCAAAAGAAGCTGTTGAGCAAAAAGAAATGACAAAGATTTCGGAGCTGGCGAAATTGGCTCCATTTGAAGATGTTGCCGTTATTCAACGGCGTTTTCTGCCGAAGACAGAACGATTTGAATTCGGTGGTTCAGCGGCGATAAGTACCAATAATGCCTATTTCAATAATGTGGGTGCCTCATTACGGATGGCCTACTACTTATCTGAAAAATCCGGAATCGAAGGAACTTACATTTACTTGGGGAGTTCTGAGCGCCCGATCACGCAAGGCCTTCGCAAGGAGAGAAGGATTTCAACTGAAAGTTTGGTTGAGCCCGAGGCCTATTACGGCATTTCTTATAAATGGGTTCCGGTTTACGGAAAAATGGCATGGCTCGGTAAAAAAATCGTTCCTTTCGACATCAATTTTAGCCCGGGCCTGGGTGTGACTCAGACCGCAGGTGGAAATGCGACTACTATCAGTATAGCGACTAGCCAGCTTTTCGCTCTTTCTAAAAGTTCGGCCATCCGCTGGGATTTGATGTGGAATTTTTATTCAGCGACAACGAAGCCCGTCAGTGGATCCGGTTCGACATCGTCATCAAATCATAACGATTTAATTCTAATGATTGGCTATAGCTTCTTCTTTCCAGAGGCGACGTACCGATGAAGAATCTATCTAAAAAAACTATTCTCGTATCGGCGGTTTCAAGTTTCGTCTTGGGGTCGGTACTTTCATATTCGAATGCACAAACTCGCCGGGCAAAAACGCAAGCCGCCGCTGCGAAGTCGTCGCTTCCGGTCAACTCTTCGCTGGGTGAAAACGATTTTCAACAGGCTATTCAGCTCGTTCGTTCTGGACGCTACCAAGATGCATCGGCCAAATTATTTCAGTTAAGTTTAAGTCCAAAATACGCCGATCGGCGAACCCAGCTTCGTTACTTACTTGGCCTCACTCTTTACCAAATGAAAATGAATCAGCTTTCGGCGTTCCAGTTCATCAGCGTCGTTCGTGAAGGTAATTCGAAGTTCCTTCAAGACGGCCTTGAGAAACTTTCTCTCGCTGCGGATAATCTTGGAGATGATGCGCTTTTGAATTACGCGATCTCGCGAGTAAAAACCGAAAATTTCCCACGTGCAAATCGCGACATGCTTTTTTACCGGATTGGTGAGTTTCAGATTCGGAATCAACAGTATGTAGAGGCAGCGAGAAGTTTAGCACAAGTTCCAACCTCGAGTTCGGTCTACGATAAGGCCGCCTATTTAAAAGGATACGCTCTGGCGGCTGGTGGTGATCCGAAAGCGGCCATTGATGCGTTTAATCTTTTAATTGAATCAAAAGCGGATGCGCCGGTGACCGACGAAACTCGTGTTGCTGCCCTCATGGGTAAGGCGCGCGCACTCTATCAGAAAAAAGATTGGGATGGAGCTATCGAAGCGTATCGCGCGGTTCCGCGAGATACGCCGCTTTGGCA
>JAYTDP010000044.1:0-5392 GCA_043735865.1 Bdellovibrionales bacterium | reverse complement strand
CCCGACTTTATGAACCGCTTTGTTCATCGATTTAACGGCTGTACGATACGCTTTAATTAATGAGTAAAGAGCGTTTTCTTCTTCGAGAATAATGTCGACATCTTCAGGAGCTTGAACTTCTTGGTCTTGCTCCCCGCGTGTCCACACGTCGCGATTGAGAAGTGGGCGCTGATAAAGATCGCGACCCGCATCTTGATACATTTGATATTCAATGAGACGGCGCACGAGATCGCGACGTGGATCTTCGGTTTCGACGACTTCCCCCGCTTCATTATATTGCGGAAGGAGCATGCGAGATTTAATTTGAATGAGCGTCGCTGCCATCGCGATAAAATCGCCGGCACCTTCGAGATTCAATTTCTTCATCATCTTCATCGATTCCAAGTATTGCTTGGTGATCTGTTGGATATTGATATCAAAGATATCCATCTCTTCCTGGCGGATAAGATGAAGAAGGAGAGCCATGGGCCCAGAGAATCTGTCTATTTCAACGTGAAGGTTCATCATTTTGGTTGAGTCTATTCAACCAAGCCGAAGGGCGAGTTTCAATGACGGCGTGCCCGTTCTCGCTATGCGTTAGAAGATTAGTCTAAGACCAAATTCTACAGTGTCTACAAGCATATACGATGCTCCCTGGATGAAGGGCCCCAATATCCGGAGTCCTCCCATCATGAATAAGAGAAGAAGACCCATATTCAGTGTCGTCTGATGTTCTTCGAGAAACTGATTTGCATTTCTCGGTAGAAATCGAGCAATTACTTTTCCGCCATCGAGTGGGTTGATTGGAATCAAATTAAAAGTCGCAAGCATAAGATTAATAACTACGAACGTGAATGCGAATCCCTGAATGCTCATCTTTGTCATTTGGGCTGAATGCGTGCTCAGCCCAACGCCCGCACAAACAATTGCTGCAATAACGGCTAAGAGAACATTTGATGCCGGGCCTGCCAGCGCAATCCAAAACATATCTTTGAGCGGATGTTTTAAATTTCGTTCGTTAACCGGGACCGGCTTTGCCCATCCGAATGCGAAAGGAAAATTAAATAAAATTCCAGAGAGCGGCAGCACAAATGTTCCGATCGGATCAGCGTGTGCAAATGGATTCATGGTGAGACGACCCATCAATTCACCGGTAGAATCGCCTTTTTGTTTGGCCATCCATGCGTGGGCCATTTCGTGAAAACAAAGTGAAAATAAGAAGGGGATAAAGCTCGTGAAAAACAAAGTCGCAATTTGCAAGATATCGAGATTACCCAAGTGTTCTCCCCTTCGGTGGCTTATCTTCTATTGTTGAACGGTGTATCCGGCGTCTTCGATGGCTTTTATCACTAATTTTTTATCAAGCTTTGTCGGGCCGCTCGAAACAACTTGTACTTCACCGGTTTTAAAAGATGCATTGGCTTGGGCCACGCCGGGAACATTTTTTAGTGCGGACTCAACTTTTGCCGAGCAGCTGCCGCAAGTCATGCCTTTTACTTTGAGCGTGTATTTATCTTCCATGAAACTATTTGAAGTCGTACCAGCCGGAGTTGCCGCCGATGTCGTAATTGCAGTCGAAGTTGTATCGCCAGTCGCCGAAGTTGTGACTGTGCTTTTAGCTGTGGCCGTTTTTGGCGAACTTGCACACGCGGCAGTAACTGAAATTGCGCTTGCTAGAAAAGTGATGACCGTGACTGATTTCATCTGGACTCCTTCGATAATTATGAATGAGCGAACAGATTAGCCGATCACCCGTCGCACGTCCAGACGTGGAGCCCCAAAGGTCTAGTCCGAGAGGGCGCTTTTATGAAACTCCCGATATAATATTCAGCAATGGCAGATCTATTTAAACGCACCGTATTCGATAACATCCATGGCCACATCACTCTGAATCGTGTGGAGGCGCGTATCCTCGATACGCCGTACTACCAACGGCTTCGTTGGATTCGCCAACTTGGTTTTAGTTTCTATATTTTTCCAGGCGCCACTCACACTCGCCACGCTCATGCACTCGGCGTGTTGCACGTCATGCACCGAATTCTAACATCGATCGGCCTCGCGTCGACTGACGATAAGTTTTTTGATCCCGCCGCTAGAGATGAAAAAACGCAATTCCACCGCATGATGCGTTTGGCGGCGATGCTTCACGATATCGGGACTTTCCCGTTCTCGCACACGATTGAACTCGCCTACATCAATCATTCGAAAGAACAGCAAAAGTTAAAAGCTGGCAAGCCTTCGGCGAATCACGAAATTCTGGGTCATCATATTATTTTAAATACGGATTTCGAAGACGGAATTACGAAAATTTTAAAAGAAGAAGGCATTGATCCGGCCGAACTCGCGACAATTATCGGCGGTAATTCGAAACACGTCATTGCTAATCAGCTCATGCATTCGGACGTCGACGCCGACCGCATGGATTATTTGTTGCGTGACGCGTATTTTACGGGAGTAAAGCTCGGCCTCTACGACATTGATTTCTTGGTGCGCTCGCTGACGACTGAAAAAGTAAAAGGCCAGCCGGTCTTGTGTGCCCGTGAAGAATCGATGACAACTGTCGATGCCTTTTTAACTTCACGGTACTTTTGGTATTCGCAAATTATTAGTGACGGAACGTCTTATAAGTTCGATTTGATTGCAGCGAAGATCCATCAGTATTTTTTGGAGAACGGTCTCGCCTACTCTTTCGATCACTTGATGACGAAGGTGTCGCAAAATCCTAACGAGTATTTTACTTTTAATGATTCTTATTTCTTAGCAAAACTTCACGAATATTTAGCAGGGCGGATTACGCATCCGATGATTCGCGAGCTGTCTGAGATGCTCGCGAACCGTGTGGCGCCGGCACAAATTAAAGCTGGCCCCGTAAAGCCGACTTTAATTCAGTCCGATGAACATCGGCGCGAAGTTGTAAGGCAGGTTCACGCCGCCCACGATTGGTTGAAAGAAGCTTTAAGAGAAATTGATCCGAATGCGTGGATGGTATTCGATGTCCCCCACAAAGACGTCACATTTACAAAGAACATGGATGCCGTATTGCGCGATTCTCATAAAGGCGGCACACATGTGGACATTCATTTGCTGCGTGACCCGGCGAAGATTTTGACTCGCGAAGGGCAAGTGAAGTTGCTGATTGAGATGCCCAATTCTTTGACCGCGATTCTCTCGCAATACCGTAATTTCTTACCTCGCATTTACGTTTCGCCAGCGACTTTCGAGAAACTAGAGAAGGCCGGCGTTATCGATAAAATGAATTCAATGAAGTTTTAAAAGGTGCCAGGCACCTTCTGGGCATTTGATATTACTCTTCAAGAAGTTACGAGGAGTGGTTCGCGTTTGCGCGCGGGCTTTGTGATGGCAACTAAAGGCTGTTGGCGCACGGATGTTCGTGGCGCGCCCATTTGTTTACCTTAATTGTTGGCGGCCTTCCCCGCCGCGTAGCTCGAATATTTCGTGACTTTTTTCGTCGGCGTTTTAGCGCTTACCACCTCAGCATTTCATTTCCGATTGTAAGTTTGCACCCTGATCACTCACCTCTCGACATCCGAAATATTGGCTAGCTTCTGCTCCGTGTGCCAAACTAAGTGATTGTGATGCCCGCAAAGCAACCTAAGATTTTCCGAGAGATTCGGCCCACCCTTGAAGTACGGTTTTATATGATCGAACTGTAGACCCCGGCTTTCTGTACATCTGCCCTGGGTTAGTGGATCGGTGTATTCGCATTGATTCGAAAAGTTCTTCTTCATGACAATCCGCTTTGTTACTTTTGGAATATAACGCGTTTGTACTACCGGCGCCGGTAGTGATTTAAGTGTACTCGTCAAAGGTTCCGGCTTCTTTCCACTTAATTCTTTATTCGCGAGATGTTGAATTACGTCTTCTATCTTTTTCAATCCTAATACGTACTTCAATTTTTCAAGCTTCTGAAAAAGATCTTCCGAAATATTTAAGCTTAGGCGTAATCGGTCCGCATCCGAATATCTAATATCATCTCGTTTATCCTTTACAGGCTGTCGCGCGGCCAATTCTTTCTCGACCTCGCGACTCGACCTACTAAGGCATGACGAAAGCACTTTAGCTCGTTCCCCTTTAGGAAGTTCGGGCTTACTTTTCAAAAATGTTTGCACGCTTGCTGCTGCCGTCAAGCTCAGTTCGCCACTCTCGATTTTCTGAGCAGCTTCGGGCAAATCTCGAATCAGTCGCATTGAATAGATCCGTCTTTGCGCACCCGAAGCTGAAAAACCGAAATGTTTGACCGCCATATCAAAAAGCGAGGAATACCCTTTCTCGAGGTAGAGGCGCCGCCTTTCAATTTCACGAAAATGATGAAGCACTTGAAGAGTTGAAAGCCTCTCGGCCTTAACTGCGGCTTCTGCCGACAACAGAAGTTCGGCTTTCGATAGGGATTTTAAATTCGGTTGGTTCTCATTGTTTTTGATTTGTGAGTTCATGATTACTCCTTGAGTGGAGTCACTCATACCACGGGTTTTGAAAACCAAGTTTTCGAGCTTTTTCAAAATCCCTGCACTGATTCGAAATGCTATTGGGGCTGGATTTTAACTGCGAATTTCGACCAAAGATCAACGTTCACAGCTAAAACCATCCCGGGACGATAGAAGATCGGAAAATTCATTTGATGCAATTTAAACGCGACAAAAACACGTCAAATAATATCTGCTTGGATAATAAAATTGTTTATATTCTTAACGCGTTAGTACTACCGGCGCCGGTAGTACTAACGCGTCACTAGAGTCACGCATATCAAAATCACGCATTAGCAGAATCGCGCAATACCAGAATCACTGATCACCACACTCACGCATTATCATAGCTTAGTTTGGACATAGAGCAGTGGGCACAAGTTCTAAACGCCAACGAACATAACAAAGCGCAAACTCAAGCGACGCGGCGGGGAAGGCCGCCAAAAGCTAAAGGTAAATCCCAACGTGCGCGCCACAAAAATCAAAACTGCTACCGCTCCTCGCAGCCCGCAAAAACTTCGCGCACACACTGCACCCTCCATCGTTACTAAAAGGTGCGATACCGTTATCTCGCCAAATACTAATTTAAGAACTACCCACGAAAAGGAAGTGTCGAAATTTTGGTCGATCAAGTTTCAATTACACGTTGAAATTTCTGCTCTCACGCCCAACAAATCGGCCGAGTTATATTGTGCAAAACAAAGGACAACGCTATGAAACCGGCAACTGAAAAAAAACAAATCAAAATCAATGAACAGACCGTTAAAAAACTGATAATGGCTGGCGTTGCACTTTTCGTTCTCAATTTTCTTATTGGAATGGTAACGACTTAAGCTTGAGCTAAAGATTTTACTTTCACGACAATTTCAGAAATAGAGGCGCCGGGGCCAAAAACTGCGGCGACTCCCCCACTCAATAACTGCTTTGCG
>JAYTDP010000043.1:0-13777 GCA_043735865.1 Bdellovibrionales bacterium | reverse complement strand
CGCAAGCCAGCTGGTGGTTCAGGCGGCGGAGCACCGTTTAATAATCCATTTGCGGCTCTTATTCAGAGCCAAAATAAAAAATAGTCGGACTGCTCGAGTTTTCTTACTCGTCGTCTTGGATAGGGTTCGCTTGAAGGCGCTTTGCCTCGTCGTCGGCCTTATACAAATTCGCTCGTTGAGTTGGCGACAATGTGGACATCACTCGATTGAAATCGGATTTATTTTCTTCGTAAGCATTGTGGAAATACTGTTCACAGTCGGTCGACAGGTCGGCTTGAATCGCGCGATACGTGAAAATCAAATACGTGCGGATCTCGCGATTGCGCCGAACGCCAATCTCCTTCGTAAAATTAAATGTGTACTGAATGTATTTTACGCGCGGGAGGACTTTGAGAAAAGCGGCTCGCGACAAGTTGTTCATGGACTTCATTTCTTGAAACATTGCATTCAAATCAGCGGCGCTTAAAATGCGCGGGGCTTCAGGGGTAAAGTTTTGCAATTGTTCGATATTGAGGCTACCGCCGAAAGTTGAATTTTGCGTATCGTCTGGAGTCTCATATGCTTCGCTCATGAATGGATTGAAATTTATTGGCGTAGTCCTCTCATATGCGACGGAACTCTGAACTATTAAAGTGGAGAGGGACAATAAAATCAGATTTTTCATCGAGAACCTCTTCGGTCGATTAAAGATTCGTAGGTGCCCGGCTTTTTCATCATGCAGGCGATCAAAGGCCGGCGCCATTCGCCTTTGTCTTCTTGAGCCGGTGTATCAGTATTAAAAAATGATTGAAAATGCCCGTTGATATCGACGATTTCGACGTGGCCTGCATCGTCGCCTGCGGTATAGCCCCGTTTGCGTGCTTCGGCAGGCAGAGTGGCGCCGCCATAGATTCGGATGGCGCCAGGGCTGCGACAGACCGTCCAATTGTGAACAAAATTATTTTGCGATAAAAAATTGTAATACTTTTTTGCGATAGCCGGATGATTATTAGGCACAGGTAGAAAATGAGCGGCTTCAAGAACGAAGCGGACTCCTTTGGCGCAGTTACCGCGTCCTCCGCGAAAACCTAAATGCATAAATTGCTGCAGATAACGCGCGTAAGGGAGAGGATCGCTGACCTGTCCGCGTTTGTCGTAATCCAGCATACTTCGGCGGAATTCGGCCGTTGGGGTCGACGTGACTTCTTCCGCTACACATTGCAAAACATCACGGCGGCAAAGTTTCTCGTGCTCGGTCAGTGGGCGCGGTGGATTTCGTTGCCATTCGCGCGGCAAAATCGAGGACCGATTTAACTCTTCCCATGCTGAAATAGGTTTAGGTTTGGGCGGTAATCGTGGGTATTGGTCGACGACTTGAGCGGCTGCCGTGATAGCTGAAATAAGTATGAATATGAAAGTGAGAAACGTACGATTTTTCATCGACTAGTAGTAGAGCAAGAGGAGTGCCCTATCGCCGGGCCATTAGGACATAAAAAAGTGTATGAAAATTAGTCAGTTAACAATTTTTGGTGCTCGTACTTAAACGTAATCATCTTCTTGAATTTTAATCCAATCATCATCAATTATTTCAAGTGGGACTGGCTGCGTAGGCCCCGCAAGGCAGTATTTCATTTGGGCGAGCGACTCGAGGGCGATTTCTTTCGTCACCCAGAACTTTTCCCATTCAGCTTTTGAAGGAGCAACGGCGATTGCGATGTGATCTTTCCCCTCCGTGCGGAAGAGAAGAGACCCATTGATTCCGTAACGTTCTTTGATGTCGTTACAAAGTGATTTCCAACAAGCGACGAATTGCTCTTCTTGTCCTGGTTTCACCTGGATGTAGTACATTACGTGATATGCCATAAGCACCTCACCTAAATCTTAATTTTTTAAAATGATTTGAGCAACCTCGGCGAAGCCAAGCCCGCCTGAAGACGAGGTAATGAATTTGGGGGGAGCTTTCAAGCTCGAGCTGAACTTTTCGATATTACGGACTCCGATGGAATTATCGAAATATTCGAACATGGGCTCGTCGTTTGGCGAGTCGCCCACAAAACAAGATTGGTTTTGGAACTTCGCTTCATCGGCTGGGAGTTCAACTCCGAATTCTCTCCGGACAAATTCTTTGCACATCGAAAGTTTATCGTAACTTCCAAACCAGCCGTTGACGTGGATGGAACTGACTTTCGCAGTGGCACCGTGCTTTTCAAAAATCTGCGCGATCTTCTTCACTTGGCTGTCGGGGAGCCGATCGACGTCTTCGCAGAAATCAATTGCGAGATCCATCAGGCGGGAGAATTGATCGCTGGCGACCGCACTCCCAGGCACTTGCTTTAAAACTTCGTCTCGAATGACGTTGAGTTTTTTTTGATTCGCCAGACGGGTCATCTCGTCGAAAACGAAGTGTCGCTTCATTTCTTTTTGGTGATACCGAAAATAAAAGCCGCCGTTTTCGCCGATGACTCCGGCGACCGGCCATTGCCTGGCGATGAGTTCGCACCATCCTGCTGGACGTCCGGTAACCGGGATTACATGGATGTGACTTTCGTAGAGTTTCCATATTGCCGCGAAGGCTTCGGGCAAAAGTCGGCCGTGTTCGGTGAGCGTGTCGTCGATGTCCGTGAAAACGAAGCGGAGTTTGGTATTGCGGAATTGGTCGAGTTGTTTCATCTAGGCCTTAGTATGTGTGATTTTGTCGGAGAATGCTGCGGTTAGCACGCTGAGTTAAATTCTGTCCATAGAAAATCGCGCGAATCACTGGCATATATTTTAGATGTCTAAATCGTTATCAGGGCGAAAGCTCGTCATCGTCGAGTCTCCGACGAAAGCAAAAACTATCCGTAAATTTCTAGGCAAGGATTATATAGTCGAATCTTGCATGGGCCACGTTCGCGATCTCCCGCAGTCGGCAAAAGATATTCCGGATAAGTTTAAAAAAATGCCGTGGGCAAACCTTGGAGTGAATGTTGATGAAGGGTTTGAGCCGCTTTACCTAATTCCAAAAAATAAAACAAAAGTTGTTTCGCTTTTGAAAGAAAAGTTGTCTCAGGCCGACGGTTTGATTCTGGCGACGGACGAAGATAGAGAGGGTGAAAGCATTAGCTGGCATCTCTTAAACGTCTTGAAGCCGAAAGTTCCGGTCAAGCGCATGGTGTTCAATGAGATTACTAAAGAAGGTATTGAAGGCGCTTTAAAAGAGCTCCGCGATGTCGATATGAATTTGGTCAAAGCTCAAGAGGCCCGCCGGGTTCTCGATCGCTTGGTTGGCTACACAATTTCTCCGGTGCTATGGAAAAAAGTGGCGTATGGATTATCTGCGGGCCGCGTGCAGTCCGTGGCCGTGCGATTAGTAGCCGAACGTGAACATGAGCGATTAAAATTTAAAAAAGCGACGTACTGGGATGTCACTACTCAAAATGAAAAAGATGCGATCAAATTTAATTCGCGCCTGATCAGTTACGATTCGAAACGAATTGCGACCGGCAAAGATTTTGATCCGGATACTGGGAAGTTGTCGGAAAAATCCCGTGATATGAGTGCGCTGACTGAAGTGCAAGCTCGAGACATTTTGACGGCCGTGCGCGGGCAAAATTTTACTGTCAATGAAGTGGAAGAGAAGCCCGTCTCTCGCAAACCTGCGGCACCATTCATTACTTCAACTTTGCAACAGGATGCGAATCGAAAACTGGGCTGGAGTTCTCGCGAGACTATGCAGGTCGCTCAGAAACTTTACGAAAACGGTTTGATTACCTACATGCGTACCGATTCAACAGCTTTGTCAGAGCAAGCATTGAAAGCGGCTCGCGACGAAATTAAAAAATTGTATGGGAAGGACTATCTCCCAGATGAAGCACGCGATTACTCGAAGAAAAAAGTAAAAGGCGCGCAAGAAGCCCATGAAGCGATTCGCCCGGCCGGAACGACATTCGTGCATCCGGATGATGCTAATTTGAGTGCGCCTGAGAAAAAACTTTATGACTTAATCTGGAAGCGCACGATGGCTTCGCAAATGGTAAACTCCGAGCATAAACAGATCAGCGTGCGTTTCGGGGTGGGCAAAGCGATTTTCTCGACATCGGGAATGACCGTCGAATTTCCGGGTTTTTTAAAAGCTTACGTTGAGGGAAGCGATGACCCGGAAGGCGATCTCGAACAAAAAGATGTTCGATTGCCAGCGTTTAAAAAAGGCGATTCGGTTAAGGTTAGCGAAATCAAGTCAGAGCCGCATGAGACGAAACCACCGGCACGATTTACTGAGGCGTCATTAGTTCAGACTTTAGAAAAAATGGGTATTGGCCGGCCGTCTACATACGCGTCGATCATGGGCACAATTCAAGATCGCGGCTATGTTCGCAAAACCGGTAACGCTTTGGTTCCGACGTTTACTGCATTGGCGGTAACGAATTTGTTGTCGAAGTATTTCCCGGTCTACGTGGATTTTGATTACACCTCGGGCATGGAAAACACCCTCGATGAAATTGCGAGCGGGGATAAAGATCAGCAGGAATATTTAGCTTCGGTTTATTTCGGCAAGACCGGTTTGAAAGAGACGTGTGAACGTCAGGTTTCATCAATCGACGAAGAAACGTCTCGCGCTATTTTTTTAGAGGGACTTTCAGATTTTTCTTTCCGTATCGGGCGCTACGGCGCTTACGTATGTCGCAAAAATGCGGCGGGCGAAGAAATTTGTGCTTCGATTCCGGATGCGCAATCTCCGGGCGACATGACCGGCGAAATCGCGAATCAAATCATCGATCAAAAAATAAACGGTGCGGATTCGATTGGGAAAACGCCAGAAGGTTTGCCGGTCTACGTATTGAACGGTCGTTACGGACCTTACGTGCAATCCGGTGAGGCCGATAGCGCAGATGCGAAGCCGAAGCGTATGGCTTTGCCACCAGGGATGTCGCCTGAACAAGTGACACTTGATAAGGCTTTATATTTGCTCACTATGCCTCGCTCTTTAGGTGATCATCCTTTGCTTTCGAAGGATGTAAAACTAGGGATTGGCCGTTTCGGGCCTTACGTCGTTTGTGACGGCGATTTTAGGTCAGTGCCGAAAACCGAAAATTTGTTCGAGATGAATTTAGAAAAAGCGATGCTTTTGATGAGCCAGCCGAAAAAGGGTCGCGGGCGTGCGGCTCCTTTAAAAGAGTTTGGACCACATCCGCGATTGGGTGAAGTTGTTCAGATTTTGACCGGGAAATATGGACCGTATATAAAGTGCGGCGTTTATAATGTTTCGATTCCTCAAGATAAAAAACCAGAAGAGATGACTTTGGAGCAGGCTTTAAATCTGCTGGATTTCAAGATCGCGTCTTCACCTGAGCCGGTCGCGAAGGCACCGAAGAAAGCTCGGGCGACAGCGGGAGCTTCGCGTGGAGCCGCTGCGACGGGCGGCGCTGGGAAAACCAAAGCTCGCGTGGGGAACAAGGCGGATGCTGCCGTTGCTGCGAAAGCCGGACCGGCGTTTAAACCTCAAGCTTCGAAAAAACCAACGAGTCATTCGAACGCTACGAGATCTGGAGCGGCAAATAACTCAGCTGCGAAAACCGGTGCGCCTAAAACGAGCGCCCCAAAAACCAGCGCGCCCGTGCGAGTGAAGAACTCGTTTGCGAAACCATCCGGTGCGAGCGGGGCAAAACCTCAACAGCCGGTGAAGCCGCCGTTCAATCCGAATGCGAAGAACGAAAAGCCGACTCCGGTTTCAGAAATTAAAGTGAGACGTCCGGCTGAACCATCTAAAATTCCGAATAAGCCTCGATAACCTTTTATGAGTGGTCGCTTTTAATGGGCGATTTAGGCGCGAGCGGTTCTAATCGGTAGTGATTGATGGTCACTCTTCATCTTCTGATTGAATACCAATTTTTCTTTTTTTGGATTCGGCAGGTTTGGCAACCCTGCGAAGGGCATCAAAAACCAATTTAAACTGATAATCATATTTCTTTTCGAGTTGGTTAATTTTATTCGAAAGTTCTTTATATGAAATTGTCAGGCGCCTTAAGCCTACAAATGCTCTCATAATTTCAATATTAATTTTGATCGCGCGCGAACTACTTAAAATTCCAGATAACATTGCAATTCCTTGTTCAGTAAAAGCGTATGGCGGAGTTCTCGCCCCACCCCAACTTGAAATCACAATTTGTGATTTCAAGTTTGTAAGCTCTTGATTTTCAAGGAGAAACATAAAGTCCTCAGGGAATCTTTCGATATTTCTTTTGACGGCCTGTACAAGAGCCCGAGGTTCGACCTCATAAAGTTGAGGCAAGTCATAACTCAACATGACCTTGTGGCCGCGAATATAATATATATGTTCTTGAATCCAGTCTGATTCTATTAATTTTTTATCCATTTCGCGTGAGTCATTCAAAAACGATGCCGCGCTCAGGTTAAGTTGAATTCGCGCTTACTGTAATTGTCCGTCCGTACGAGTGACGAATAGCTGTCCTCTCGGCGGTTGCGGATATAACGATGTCTAAGCTTTCGCGTGTAGCCCTGAGTTATTCAGTAGTGGTTGTAGACGGCCCATCCATGCCGTGGTTTCTCTTCGATTCTGGAACTCAAATTTCTTCTTCTGAAATTCCTGAAACAATCTTGAATGGCCTCTCAATGATCGGCTGTTTTCCCGCTCATAGTATGTCTTTGCCCACGTCAGAAGCTCTTGGAAGTTCTTTTCAGCCTGAACAGGATCGAGCTGTTTTGATGATTCCGAGCCTCTATCCTTTAACGCCGCTTCACATTCCGACCACCCTTTATTGAGGAAGATAAGCGTCGTGGCATTTTGCAATGCTGTAGCAGCTAAATCGCCAAAGACGCCCTCAATGATCCAAATTTCTTTGTGGGAGAGTTGGCCGACTTCCTCACGTACAACTTCGGGCGGTCGCTTTTTTCCAAATCCGCCTGGCTCCCAAAAAAGTTTATCAAGATGAATAACGTCAGAGCCAAAGAGCTCTGAAAGTTGTCGCGCGAGGTGTGATTTACCTGAACCGCTATTCCCGATAATGACGATTCTCTTGAAGTCGTCTTTTGCTGAAGTCATGAGAAGATGAAACCACTGACTATCTAACCTGTCTAGAAACCAAATGCATAATGTCCTCCCTCAGATTCGTTTTAATGTGCTTTTTTGTCGGTAGCGAGACGCTTGGGCAACCCCAAGCGTCTCGATGGCATGCCTGTGATTGTGCGCCTGACAGCGTAACCTTAGATTTTCCTTAGTATGTCCTCCACCATGAGCGTATGGAACAATGTGATCGCACGCGATCAATTTTCTCGATTCACAGCATTCACCAGTCTGCGGATCAGTAAATGTGCAGCGGCCTTTGTCTCTCATCCATACTGAATGTTTCACGGCGGCCGGAATATAACGTGATCTTTTCGGCAGTAGATTGGTTCGCTCCGGCGCCGGAGTGGCAGTTGCGGTTAGAGATGCCGAACTTTTAAGAGATTTTCTATTGAGTGCCCGCTTCGCCTTTAAAACTGGATCCAATTTCTCTAAGCCGATTGCTGCCAGTTTTGCCACAATTTGCGCAAATGTCGCGTTTGGCATTTCATGGGAGTGAATCTGTTTAAGGCGATTGAGTTTTTTCATTGTCTCTTCATTGATCAGAAGTTTGATTTCGGTAAGCGCTTCGGTCTTTTTCTTGACCGTTTCGCGGTGATGAATTTCTGGTTGATCAGAATGTGATAGAAGAATCTTTTCTACTTTGCGAGTGGGTTGTTCTTCGAGCTGGCTTATTAATTCTAACTTTTCTTCGCGAATAAGTTTATTGCCCGCCGCCGCTTCTTTTCTAAAGAAGGTATTGGCATGGCAAAGACTTGTGAGTGTCATGGTCCCGGCAAGAACTTTCTCCTGGATAATCGACGCAATAGGCGTTGAAGACTATCGCACTTAAATTTTGAAAATAGATGTCGCCTTTCAACTTCTGATAAATGTTTTAAAAGTGTGATTGTTTCTTCGCGTTCTCGTTTGGCCGTTGAAACAGTTGATGTGTGGAGTTGTTCGTCTGTGAGTGTTTGAAGGTTCATGTGGTCTCCGGGGTTTAGTTCGAAGCACTCTAACACCGCTTTTATTTCTTCGAATTTCGACTATTCTTAAATGCAATTGCCACTGTGTGGAGTTGAAGGGGCGTCTCGTAGAATTGCGTATTCTCCTAGCCACGAGGCGTTCATAATGCTCGAAAGACCGACCGCGCGTGAGATAAATAAATTTAGTATATGGCGTTTTAGAGAATGAAAAACTATGGCAAGAAAAAATTGGACGCAATTTAAAATAATTGATTTGTTTAGTGGCGCGTTATATCGAAGTGTTCGGCGGATACCAAAATCTAAATATTGCGAGGGTTTTATTTCAAAGTGCTTCGTAACTTCTGAATCTAAGAGCTTTGAGCCCAGGTTCACAAGACTCGATGTAACACTGCAAAGTCCAAGAGATCGCGCTCCGGCGCCGGAGCGGACCTACCACTTCAGAGAATATCTCCGCGCCCGAGACAACCCGCTCGGCAGGCAACCCCCGCCGGAGAGAGGCTACCGCGCTTCAAACCCAAATTTAATGCGTCTTGAGGTTATTTCGATGGAAAATGCGAGGGACTTCGATTAAATTGCATTCGCCAGCCCGCTCTAAGGGACTCCAGAGGACACGGCTTGAAGATTTTCAAACGAAACACAAATTTGCAACCTAAGTCGCAGCTTGAGCTCGGCATGAACCGCACGCAAGAACCCGACCGCAACGCCGAGCATGGCGGGCGGAGTTTTTACTTCTTCGATTTTGACGACAATATTGCAGTGCTGACGACTCCCACAATTATTTTTAATAAGGCGACAGGGCGGGAAGTTCTTCTATCGAGCAAAGAATTTGCCGAGCATAGCGCGCAGATTGGTAAGGCCGGGGTTTATCGCGATTACGAAATCCGAATCGATGACGAGAACGGAACGTTTCGTCACTTTCGGGATCGGCCGCTTAATCTTCTCGAGAAAGTTCTGGGGCGCCGGCAACTTTTTGTTCAGGATTTTGAGAAGGCGCTCGGGATGCCGGATTTCAATTGGAAGGGTCCGTCTTGGGAATGTTTCTACCACGCCGTTTTTAACAAACGTCCAGTTTCACTCATTACGGCTCGGGGGCATGACCCGGTTACTATGAAGGCGGGGATTCGCTTGTTGATTCGAGAGGGGCATATTCCCCACGAGCCGAACTATTTGAGTTTATATCCAGTGAATCACCCTCCCGTGCGGCATCATCTCTCACAAGGGAACAATTTGACCGTAGCACAGATGAAACAAGCGGCGATTCGTGCGTCCGTCGAAGAGGCGATTCGCCAATACGGAGATTCGCCGCACCATCGGTTTGGGATGTCCGACGACGATCCACATAACGTCTCGTTGATTTTAGAAGAGATGACTCGCCTAAAGCAGCGGTATCCCCAGATGTCCTTCTTCGTTTTCGACACGCACAAAGGCCAGTTTTTCAAACATGAAGTCTTTGAAGATCATACGAAAGAGCAGTCAATCACACGCCAGGACCAGCTTCGCCTCTTCTAACACTTTGTCCCATCATTTCCTCTCTGTAGGACTTTATTTTAAATAGTTGGTACCATTTATCTTCTTGGAGGATATCTTTCATGCGTTTCAGTCAATCCGTTCTCATTTTATTCACGGGCCTTTCGCTTTCTCCTTTCGCTTCGGCGATGAATCTCGCGTGTAACTACGTCGTACCGATTCAGGGCCGCTTCTTACAAAAACATATTGTTTACGACACCCCGTCGAAAAATCTCGAGTCTCGTACCATCGAGCAATTTGTAAAAAGCCTTGATGGATCAAAAACCTATTTGCTTCAGTCGGATGTTGATCAAATCAAAAAAGACATGAATGGCATTTTTGACAAATCGAAAGCGGCCGACTGCTCGGGAATTGAAAAAGCCTATGTGATACTGAAGGGTCGCCTAAAAGCGGCGAGTGATTTTGCGAAAACTTATTTGAATGAAAAATTTAAACTCGATCCGGCGGTTCGCGTGCCTCTCGATAGTGATAAAAAACCTTACGCGAAAACTAAAGCTCAATTCGAAGAAACTTTGAGAAAATACATTCAATTGCAAGTTGCGAACTATGTTGCGACGGGCGTGAAGGTGGACGAGGCTCGCGGCAAAGTAATCAAAAATTACGAACGTGCTGTTAAGCGTTTTGATGATGAAGGTGAAAAAGATCATTTGGCGACTTATCTTGATTCTTTCGCACGTTCACTTGATCCCCATTCGAGCTATTGGGCTCCGGCGGCGTATGACGATTTCCGTGTCGGAATCGGCGCTTCTCTCGAGGGCATCGGCGCCACACTCAGCTCACGCGATGGCATCACTATCATCGAACAGTTGATTACGGGCGGACCGGCCGCGAAATCAGGCCTTCTCCAATCAAAAGATAAAATCATTGCAGTCGGTGCGGGGGATAGCGGCCCGATGGAAGACGTTCTCGACAAAGATCTTAAAGACGTCGTCTCAAAGATTCGCGGAACTAAAGGCACGAAAGTTCGACTTTCAATTTTGCGCGATGACGTGAACGGCGGACACAAGAAATTGATGGTCACGCTCGTTCGCGACAAAATCGACATCAAAGATGAACGCGCATCGATAGATTACATCGACCGCGAAGTCGGGGGCAAAAAATTAAAAGTCGGCTTAGTGAACTTGCCTTCTTTTTATGCCGATTTATCGAGCGACATTTCGTCTTTCCGTGACATGCAGAAACTTATGCGTGAAGCTCGTGCTGCAAAAGCCGATTCAATCGTACTCGATCTATCGACGAATGGTGGCGGATCACTTCAGGATGCCGTTAACATCGCGGGGTTATTTTTCCGTGAAGGTAACGTCGTCAAGCAGTCGTCAAAGTTCCGTAACCGCGGCGAACTTGAACTCGCGGACGAAAACCCAATGGTTGATTGGCCGGGACCACTTGTTATTTTGATCAGCCGTATTTCGGCTTCAGCATCTGAAATTGTCTCGGGTGCATTGAAAGATTACAAACGCGCAGTCATCGTCGGTGGAGATCACACTTTCGGTAAAGGCACTGTTCAGGCGGTCGACGACAGTCTTCCGCAAGGATTAGGCGCGATCAAAACTACAATTGGAATGTTCTTCACCGCCGGCGGTAAATCGACTCAGCATATCGGCGTGACTTCGGACGTTGTATTCCCTAGCACTTTCTCCGATGAAGAATTCGGCGAAAAAACGATGGACTATTCGCTCCCTCCGAAGACCTTGAAACCTTTCTTGTCAGCGGAAGCGTATGTTCCGGCGGGTCCATCGGCGTGGAAACTGCTCGATAAAACAACAATTGAGAAATTAAAAGGTCCGTCGGCTGACCGCGTGGCGAAGAGCGATGACTTCAAGAAAATCTTGTCGGATTTGGCGAAAGCAAAAAAGAGAAAAGACGAAATCATCATTGGTGATGTCATCAAGGATCGCGAAGAGTCGAACAAAGAGACGAAAGAGCTCGATGGCAAAAGCTATGCTCAGGTGCAGGCCTTCAAAAAGGATAAGTACATGAAGCGCGCGGATATCCTCGAAGCTGTTAATATTGCAGCTGATTTAGCGACGATCGAATCCGGCGGCACAATTACTCTGTCGCAAAAAGCGATGAATCCAAAGGCAAAAGAAGTCGACAAAGCGGCGTCTTCTCAGGTAAACGATCAGGACGAAACTAAGAACTAAGTCCTTGTTACCTAAAGAGATTCACGTGTCGGGAACCAAGAAAAAATCGGGAGGAGGAGGCGACTCTTCCCTCCCAGATGATCTTCTTCTAAAAATGCATGATCTCATGATCAAGTCTCGCGTTCTTGAAGAGCGCCTCATCAAAATTTATAAAGGTGGCGAAGGTTTTTTCTGGATCGGTGGACCCGGCGAAGAAGCTTTTGGTGTGCCGCTTGGGCTCTTGATTGATAAAGGTCAAGGTAAGGACCACGATTACCTCCACTTCCATTATCGCTGTTCACCGTCGCTCGTTGCGATGGGCATGCCCATGATCGATGCGATTCGCATCATGATGAATAAAGCGACGGATACATCGACGGGCGGGAAGAATTTCGCCGGCCACTATTGCTATCCAGAATGGAATGTAACGCCGGTTGGGTCCCCAATCGAAGTTCAGTACGGGTTTGCAATCGGGACTGCCTGGGCACAACGTCGAGAGAAATCCAAAGGCATTACAATCGTCACCGGTGGGGACGCAGGGACCGCCGAGGGAGATTTTGCCTCATGTTTGGTTTGGTCTTCGCGAAAAGGAAGTGAGCTTCCGATTTTGATCACCGTGCAAAATAATCGTATGGGCATTTCAACGGATTACGAAAGTCAGCACGGCGAAGAATTCATCGCCGATCGCGGCAAAGCTTTTCGCATGCGCACTGAAGTCATTAATGGCAATGATCCCGTTGAAACTTATTTGAAATTAAAAGAAGTGATGGAATATATCAGGACTGAGAAAAAGCCTGTGCTTCTCGAAGCGCGTGTTTCTCGCTTATATGGTCATTCTTCGGCTGACGGAGCGAATTATATGCCGGGAGTTTGCTGCAATACTGATTTCTCAGAAAAGTTGATTGCGCAGGGGTTAATCACCAAAGAAGAAGTAAAAGCAATTTACGAAAAGTACGAGGCCGAAGCGCGTGAGGCACAGGAGCAGGTTCGTCTCGAGCCGGCTCCACAACCAGAAGACATCTGGAAACACATTTTCGCTAACGGTGAAAATGCAGACTGGAGAAAATTCTAATGGCTTCGATGGCGCAAGCGATCCGGATGGCTTTGCACGTTGGCGAGTCTGAACTTGGGTTGAAAGATATCTTTGGTGAAGACGTCGGTCCGCCGCTTGGTGGCGCCTTCACCGTCACGCAAGGTTTAAAAACGGCGTGGAATTCCCCTCTCGACGAACGCGGAATTATCTCAACCGCGATCGGAATCGCGATGACCGGCGATCGCGTCGTCGCCGAAATTCAATTCTGTGATTACATTTTTAATACGATCGATTTGATGAAAATTGCCGGTAACACTTTGTGGGTTTCCAACGGAAACTACCAGTTGCCAATGGTCGTGATGACTCCGCACGGAGCAGGCATACGCGGATCGATCTACCACTCGCACAGTTTCGACGCTTGGGCGTCGCGACTCACCGGCTGGAAGGTCGTGATCCCTTCGAATCCTCTCGATGCGTACGGCCTTATGCTTTCGGCGATCGAAGATCCGAATCCGGTTCTCTATCTGATTCCGAAAGCCTTGATGCGCGTGCGGGGGGACGAGTTGATCCCGGGCGAACCTGCGGGCGATCGCGAACTAAAAGCAATGATCGATGCACCGATCGGTGACCGCTCGAAATGGCAGCCAAAGTGGCCGAAACTCGAACAATTTAAAGTGCCGATTGGGCAAGGTAAAATCACTCGTAATGGTGACGCCGCGACTATCGTGACTTACGGGCGTTCAGTTGGAATGGTAAATAAAATTGCCGACGACATGGCTCGCGATGGCAAGTTCATCGAAGTTATCGATTTGCGTTCAATTTTTCCTTACGACTGGCAGATGATCAAAGCCTCCGTTGAAAAAACTAAACGAGTTATGTTTGTTAATGAAGATACCGAAGTGACTAATTTTGGTGAGCACCTACTCCGACGTACGGTGACCGAATTATTTTATTCTCTAATGGCGCGGCCGCGCGTTGTTGCGGGAATGAATGTTCCGGGTGTCGGGCTCCATCCCAATCTTGAGGATGCATCGGTGCCTCAAGCTCACGACATCGAACGCGAGTTACGCGAGATGCTCGAAGAAGTACC
>JAYTDP010000042.1:0-3600 GCA_043735865.1 Bdellovibrionales bacterium | reverse complement strand
GAAACGCTTCATGGAATTTCTCGGGAGCCCACTCGCACACGACTTCCGAAGTTTCAGTCACGCCGGTCGCGAAACTTTTTATCTGCAAACCTCTTTCATTGGCCGGACCACAACCGAAGCAAATGCTTTTTTTAGCAAAGTGATCTTGAAGAGAGTCTTTAAAAATTTTATCGAGCAAATTCGATCGCCTGAGTTTGGCGGACTACGGTCACTTTAATTTGGCCCGGGTACGTCATATCGGATTCGATTTTTTGAGCGATCTGCAAAGATAAATCGAGAGCGCCGTGATCGTCGATCGTGCTTCCTTCGACATAAACGCGAATTTCTCGCCCCGCACTGAGCACGTGAGTATCGATCACATGCTTGAAGCCGAGCGCGATCGCCTGAAGATCTTGAATTTTTTGATTGTAGTTGGTGGCCGTCGAGCGACGAGCGCCAGGACGAGCGCCCGAAAGTGCATCGGCAGCAATGACCAGATACGCAAGATCGGAATTCGGCGTTTCATCGAAGTGATGGGAGCGCACTGCGTGCACGATATGTTCGGCTTCCCCATTTTGCTGAATAAAATCTGCACCGATTACTGCGTGACCACCCTCTTGCGAGTGATCCATCGCTTTTCCGATGTCGTGGAGAAGACCGGCGCGACGAGCATCACGAATCGGCACATTCAATTCGGCGGCTAGAAGGCCGCAGAGAAACCCGACTTCCGCACAATGGAAATGCTGATTTTGCGTAAATGAATAACGATAACGAAGTGCGCCCATCATGCTTTTGACTTCCGGCTTCATCGTATCCGCACCGAGCTCTTTGGCGATTCTCTCGCCATCACGAACGATTTTTTTAAACAATTCTTTTTTCACGCGATCATGATTTTCAACAATTCGCTTTTCGTCGACCCGTTGATCTTTAAGTAAGCTTTCGACGGTCGCGCGTCCGAGTTCGCGGCGAACGGGATCAAACCCGTAAATGTTGACCGCCTGGTGAGCTTCATCAAACATCAAGTCGACGCCGATCAGCTTCTCCATAAAGCGAAGGTTTGCCTGCTCCGGACCCAACACTTTATTTCGTTGGTTCTCATTGTCGAAAGGCACATTGCCTATGCCGCGCTCTGGGCAATAGGGCCGTGCAAAACGGCTGAGAACGGAGGTCAAAACAGTCTTCGCTTCCTGTTCGGCGTTCGCTTGAAACTGAGATTCGAAAGACTGGATAAACTTACCCATTTCGACGTTTTTATCGTCGACCATTTTTTGCACGAGATCAGCCATAACGGATTGGCGGCTGGCTTCACTGTGCTTTTCAAGTTTTACGGTATATTCATCCCAAAGCTTTGCTTCAATCTCACGCTTTTCGTTTAGCTTCTTCTCAAACGAAACAACTTTAGATTCGAAAGAATCGACTTCGCTCTTCGACTCGTCGAATGATTTTTCTTGAGTCTCAAAACGTTCATTAAAACGTTTCTCGCGCTCTTGAATTTTTTCTTGGATTTTTTGAGAACTTTGCTCGATCTTTTTAAAATCGCGTTCCGACCGTTTTTTGAACTGCTCGAGAAACTCTTCGATCCGCTGCTTTTCAGTGTCTTCGATCCGCTTTGCTCTTTCGCGCGCATCACCCAAGAGCCCGTCGGCCTCGACCTTAGCCTGGGCCCGTGCACCCAAATTCACCAGAAAACGTGCCATGAGCACCGCAAAAAACCCGACACAGGCGGTGGAGAGATAAATAAAAAATGGAGATTCGAAAGCGCTCATTGCTATTGAATTTACATCGAAACCTCGCCTTTTGGCTATCAAATATTAAGGCCAAAGGGCCGATAGAGAAATGACGTAATTGTCCAAGGAGAGAGCCGTGACGCAAGAACGAAAATTTAAAAAAGGTGAAATGATTGTGACCGAAGGTGAAGCTAGCCAAACCTTCTTCATTATCCAGTCCGGAAAAGTCTCTCTCTTTCAAATCCGTGGTGAACAACGCACAGAAATCGACATGCTGGGACCCGGCCAAATTCTCGGCGAACAGGCCGTGTTCGGATTTCCGAAAAATGCGTTCAGTGCAGAGGCCCACTCTGAAGTTCGCGTCATTGAACTCCCGTGCGAAACTCTTAAAACTGTTTTCGATAAGTCACCGGCCGCGTACAAACTCTTCATCAAAGCTTTGGGGGACGACTTAAGAAAAAATCGTCAAACTATGAAGACCTTGCGTCAGGAAGTCGAAAGCGGCCCTTGTCCTTACCGTTTTATTCCGCGGCTCACGGCGATTCTGACTCTCGTCGGAAAAAATGTTGGCACTAAACCAAAAGTTGATTTGAACATTCCAGCTTACAAGTTGGATGAAGAACGTGCGAAGAATCCAACTTTTCGTGATACCGATATAATTCTGTCGTTCACAACCTTGAAAATCTACACCTCGCGTATGTTTCTCGAGTCGCACCAACGCATGACTTCGTTCTGCGAACTTCTCGGAAAACTCGGCTATATGACTTTGAAATATGAATTGAACGAAGAGAGTGAGCAAAACGAACTCACGGAACTTCGAATCCATGACGTCAGTTCGATCGAGCATTTCGGCGAATTCTATCAGCACAACTTTTTTAAAGCCGGAAAATCAGAAGTTATCTTCGTCGACAAAACCGCGCTTTCAATTGCATCGGCCATTTCACAATGCGCGCTCACCGCAGAAGCGGACCGCAATAATGTCGTCAAGTTAAGCTACAAAGACCTTCTTAAAGATTTAAAAGAAAAATTCTACATCGATTTAAAAGAATCTTCGATTCAACTTTTAGAAAAAAAAGGTTTGTACGTCAAACGGCAGTCGCTCGACGAGAAAGTCATTATCTCGTTTGATCGCTACGAATTCCAGCAAACTGTGAAGTATTGGCAGATCATTCAAGAAATTGATCGTTGGAACGAAAAAGGAATGGTCGACCTCAAAACCAATTACAACGAACACAAAAATGCGGGGCCGGAAAAATGCGATGGCTGCCATGTCGAAATTAAAGCCGCATCGAAATTCTGCCCGGAATGCGGATTTAAGCTCGCAGCTTAAATCCTGTCCTTTATCCCTTCGACGGTCTTCAACACGATCGATTCGTTGGGCTTAATTTTCTCCAGTTGCGCGAACAATTCTCTCACGACTTCTTCGTATGGAGTTTCAATTCCCTCGTCACGTAAAAGCCCGAGAGCGTATCGGCTGGCCCGATCGATGAGTTTACCATTCGTTGGGAATACCCACGTCATCACATTGTTTTTAAATCGTCCAAGACGTCCCATGAGCAAGGTCGAATGGATATTGATCAGCATTTTAAGAAGCGTGTGCTGCTCAACGCTCGTCCATTCGGTATTTGGACTGAGTGTAAGCGCACGCTCATGATCCATAAAGCTCCACAATATTTGATTGTGCCCATTACGACGAATCTCGAAGAGTCGGTGCTCCGCCCGTTCGCCTACAATCTCGTCGCGAAATGGTTTTACGTTTTCACTGAAATCAAAATTGTTCATATAATCGTCGCTTGTCCGAGGATCAACGTCATTCCAATTGAGTGCGCGCGGTTTACGGAACAAGAGTTTCTGCCAAGAATCTTCGGCATTTTTAGCGTCTGGAAGAATGATG
>JAYTDP010000041.1:0-5895 GCA_043735865.1 Bdellovibrionales bacterium | reverse complement strand
GGCACCATCTTACAAATCAAGCTTCGGCTGTTTAGGCGTGAATGAAAGCTCATTCCCAATTTTGGAAAGGGCAGTCGCGCACGGCAACTCCCTCGTTATGAACTACGCTGGCAGTCAGTATGAAGAAAAAGGCACGGGCTGCACCAATGATACCGGAGTAAAACCGTACAATCCGTCGAAATCAAATCCAAGACATAAGTATCGTCGTCACAAAAAATCGGCCGAGCGAAATGGCGGTGCCCGATGATTTTTTGTGTTTTATTTATGAGCTTATTTGCACACGCCGACGGAGATCCGCCAGCTCACCGAGTGGTTTTCGAATTCCCGCAATCTGCGAACGTCACAATTCAAAAAATGCAGATTGATTTGGTTGAAAGAAATGGCCACTGGTTTGCGAACACTCAGTCGCTGAGCGGAAAAGCAAAAAAGCCCGCATACATGCCTTGTACAAAAACTTCGGATGAGCTTTTCGATTGCGAGCGATCAGATAATGGCGGCGGTTTTAAGCTTAGCTTAAAACCGACACCGAAACTTTCAGTCGTTCGTTTTTGCGCCGATGACGAAGGTGATGACATTGTTTCAGAAATAAAATCTTCCGGTGAAAGCCCAGCCGAATTTTTAGGCAAAAAAACAGTGATTACTTCAAAGGATGAGTTTTAAATTCGTCGCTTCAATAATTCAATATCCCGTCTAACTTGGCGATCATGAGCAAATTCGAAGTTTCATGCAAAAAGGCGCCGAATTTCAATGGGTTCGAAAAAATCGAGCCCATCTTTTGTCTACTTCCTAATCGTTTGTCTCTTCTTTAAACGTAATAAAATGCAGCTGACCTGACCCCATTGTTGCAATGTTATAAGTGGGGGTTCTCAATATGTTACGAAATCGTTTATCTGTTGCGACTGGCATCCTTAGTTTACTCTCATCTCTTTACGTTCATGCCGCACCACCGGCATCGGCAGCCCCAACAGTCCCTACAGCCGCTGCAGCCGCCGCGAGCTCAAGCCAAATCAATTTGAACTGGAGCAGTTCAACAGTTAAGCGGAGCACGGTAGACTCGTACAATATTTATCGAAATGGGCAATTATTGAGATCAGTAGCGGGTAGTGTCCGGTCCTTAGCGGATACGGGATTATCAGCGTCGACAGTCTACAGCTATCAAGTCTCAGCCCATGCAACTAATGGCAAAACCTCTGCATTGAGTACCGCGGTTAGTGTTAAGACGATGGATGTGGTGGCTCCGCCCGTTGTCGTCGCGGCGAAACCGACTACACCGATTTTAGTTTTGGCTCAGGCCCTGAGCGATTCGCAAATCAAAATTAATTGGCTCGCGGCAACTGTCGCCGGTGGAACAATTTCGGGATATCGCGTTTTTCGTGGCGGGGCTCTTGTCGCAACGGTTGGCGGAACGACTTTAGATTTTACTGATTCGAATTTGATGGCCTCAATGTCTTACACCTACCAATTAGTCGCGGTGAGTTCAGAAAATCAAATTTCCGACATGACTAGCGGTCTGACGGGTATGACTCTCGCCACTCCGCTACCCGGTACAGGAGTGGGAACTGTAGTTGGACGAATTCCTGTCGTTGGTGATTACAATAAGATTCCATCTGAGTTTGACCCGATGACTTATTTGCAGCCAGCATGGGGCAGTCCGGGTTACGTACATGCACCTATGGATGCGGCACCTGATAATGTCGGTGCTTTTCGATTCATCTGTGGACCAAGCCATTTAGGTTATGACGATCCAATTGTTTTCCCTGGTCAGCCCGGTAAAGCGCATCTTCATCAGTTTTGGGGTAACTCTCTTACAAATGCAAATTCGACTTATGAATCTCTTCGAAGAACAGGCATGAGCACATGCGGTAGCCCAGTCAACCGCTCGGCCTATTGGATCCCGGCTATGATGAATGGCAAAGGCAAAGTTGTGACTCCGGATTTAATCGGAATGTATTATAAGCGTTTCCCAGCGAGTTCTCCGCAATGCAACGGTCGGAGCCGTTGTACCGAAATGCCTCGGGGGTTACGATTTATTTTTGGTGCGAATATGGGTACGGGGAATCTCGCTTATCATGGCGATTACAGATGTATCGGCGGAGCTGGCGACGATCCAATTAAATATCAGACAATCAACGAAGCCGCAAAAAACTGCAGCATGGGTCAACAACTTTCATTTACCATTGATGCTCCGGTCTGTTGGGACGGTGTGAACTTAGATTCTCCTGATCATCGATCGCATATGGCCACCTGGGATGCGGACGGTAGCGGGCAGTGCCCAGTGACTCATCCAGTTTTCATTCCATTCCTTCATTTGGCGATCAATTACACGGTAGATGCCGACTTAAAAGGTGCACTCACGTCTCTCGGCAATTGGGATGGAACGATGAATGGCTGGCATTTCGCTTCTGACGAAATGAGAAACTCAGAGCCCGGAACTACTGGCCACTCGGATTACATGATGGCTTGGGATGACACCGTTTTAGATATGTTTGAAAATAATTGTATCAACGGGCTTCTCAACTGCTCAGGTGGAGATTTGGGTAATGCATTGCAAATAAAAGGCGCTCAACAGCCCTACCCGAATTTTATGTTCCCAAATGTTTCATCTTGGACGACCGCGAACCCAGTGGTGTCTCCACCGGCAGGCGCAATGCCCGGCATGGAAGGCATGCCTATCCAATAGGTGTTATTCCTTGCTTAATTTGAGCGAGTCATAAATCGAGCTCAAGTTTTTTGAGTTTTTCCTGTAGAACTTCAAGAACAACCGGCTTGGTGATGAAATCGTTCGCGCCATGTGCAATTGCATCCTGAACCGTCGTTTTATGGGCTGTCGCCGTCATAATGATGACTTTGCAGGCCTTCAAAGACTGATCGTTTCGAATTTTTTTAAGTACAGTGAGGCCGTTGCCGGATTTCATATTCCAGTCGAGAATGACGAGATCGAAGGGCTTAGCCACAGATTTGGCGGTTATCAACTTTCCTTCCGCAATTGAGCCGTTTTCGGCGTCTATGATGTCGGTGATACTGAGTTTGTTTAAGACTGCTCTGACGACGATGCGGTCCATACTGTTATCGTCAACGATTAGTACTTTTAGATTAGGCTGCATTGTATCCTCGAAGTGCGGATGCGACTTGGATGAACTCTTTTTCTAATGCTGAAAGTAGCCCATCCGCTAATACTAAGTCATCTTGACTGACAATTTTTTCGAGCCTCGACGAGATTTCTTGCATGCGAACTGCGCCCACGTTAGTGCACGATGATTTGAGCGAGTGTGCGACTTGTCCTATTGCGTCTGCATCTTTATCCTTCTGCGCCTGTCGTAAGGAGGCCATATCGCATGGGGCGGTGGCTAAAAAGATATCTATTATTTCGCGGGTCAAATCTGGACTCTCTGCACTCTCGAGCAGTCGCAAACGTGCCAAGACCGAAATATCGATTGGAAAATTTCCGGCGCGAATCCATTTTTGCATTTTAGTGAATAGATCATTTTGAGAAATCGGCTTCGGAACATAGTCGTTCATTCCGGCTTCGAGACATTTTTCATTATCTCCTTTGATCGCATTAGCCGTGACCGCAATAATCGGGATGTTCCTATAAGCTTCACCGGCGGCGCCCTCGCGAATACTGCGACAGGCGCTGTAACCGTCCAATATCGGCATTTGTCCGTCCATTAGAATCAAATCGAAACTCTCTTTTTTAAGCGCGTCGATAGCATCTTGGCCGTTTTCGACAATGGTGGTTTTGCATCCCATATTGTCCAGCATCGCCGCAATTACTTTTTGATTTATAGCATTGTCTTC
Organism: Bdellovibrionales bacterium; assembly: GCA_043735865.1. Lineage (GTDB taxonomy): Bacteria > Bdellovibrionota > Bdellovibrionia > Bdellovibrionales > UBA1609 > CAYHVK01. Next base: position 2,097 of record JAYTDP010000041.1, on the reverse strand, counting down.
TGCGACCAGTACCGACGCGTTTAGTTTGCCAGCCGATTTCAATTGGTCCGGCGTAAGTAATTCTGGAGAGTACTTTGCCTGTTTCATGACGATGCTTAAGGTAAATTTAGACCCGACACCGATTGTGCTCTCGGCTTGGATTTTTCCGCCCATTAGCTCGACGAGCTGCCTGCTGATCGAAAGTCCCAACCCAGTCCCTCCGAAACGTCTCGTGGTCGACTCGTCTCCTTGCGAGAAGGTTTGGAACAGGCGGGAGCGAACCTCTTCAGACATGCCTATGCCTTGATCTTGTACTTCGACCTGCAAAGTACTTTGAGAGTCTTTGTCGGCGAGATTTTTTATATAAATCGAAACGGTACCGGCTGTCGAAAATTTAATGGCGTTACTTATAAGGTTCAGCAAAATTTGTCGGAGTCGCAGCGGATCCCCGAAATAAAAGTCCGCCACCTGAGGCTCAACATGAACAGCGAGTGAGATTTTTTTTGCGTGTGCCATGTCGAGCAGCATTGAGCGGGTACTTTGGACAAGCGATCGTAATTCGAAATGGATCTCTTCAAGCTGAAGTTTACCGGATTCGATTTTCGATAAATCCAGAATCTGGTTGATGATCGACAATAGGAAATGGGCCGAATCCTGAAGCGGTTTTATCAGTGGAGCCTGCTCGGCATTTAAGGTAGTCGTCGAAAGCAGCTTGGTTAGTCCGATAATGCCGTTCAGTGGTGTGCGTATTTCGTGGCTCATATTGGCGAGAAACTGAGATTTCATATTGGAGGTCTCGTTTGCTTTCGCTTCGGCTATAACCAACTTTTCAGCCGTTTTAGTGCGCTCTGAAATTTCTTTTTGTAATAACAAAGTCACTGCAGCGAGAACCGCGACCGCCGCCAGCAAGCCGAGAAATGTAAAAGTAGTGGATGTTTCGAAGTCGTGCTCGGCCTGTTCGGATCTGTCATGTAACAAACTGAGTTCGGCTCGTTTGAAGTTTTGGATTTCAGCCCTGAGCTCGTCCATCTTTTTTTGGCCTTCGCCCCCGCGAATCTTTAAAATCGCGGCCTTAGTTTGGCCATTCCGGACCAGCACAATCGGGATCTGCATCAAGGCAATTTTTTGCTGCAACAGTTCTGATATCTTGTTGATTCGAGCGGTCTGCTCTTTATTATCCGCAACCAGCCGATGTATCTCGAGAACGCCCGCAGTCGCGCCGGCAACCGCCGATTTATGGGGGGCGAGGAAATTTTCGCTTTCGGTTAAAACAAAACCGCGTTGGGCGGTTTCGGCGCGTTCCGTGAGGATTTGCATTTCATATATTTTTCCCATCACTTCTTCGCTATGCAGCTGCCAGCTTTTGGAATTGCGATATTTGTCAGATGATCGGAAAGAAAAAGCGGAAACCACCACGACTAAGGCGAGGCCAATCCAAGCTAGTGCAATAACCAATTTGGGGCTCGCGCGACGCTTACTCAACAATGCGTTTTTCATAATGATATTTTGCCGCAAAGCTGGTCGCGCGCACAGAACAGAACGCTGAAATTTTGAAGAGCTATACCTTAATACTGCGTCGAGGAGCGCCAGACTGGACTTGAGCTGGCGCGTCTCTCGAAACGCCTACGGTTCTACGTGAGAACAAATGGCGGTGAGGTTATTGCTTGAAACGGTCGACGATGCGCTGAATACGACTTCGGCTTTGCACTGCTCAAATGTATCGCCAGTTGTTGTACCTACAACTCTTTGCGGAGCAGGGAAGTACGTGACCCCACTCACGATCAAGGCGCCAGAGCAGGCGAAGACTTTGTAATTTTTTGGGCAAATGACCACGTTGTCGTTTGTCTGCATAGCGAATTCTCGATCGTATGCGGCTTTTGCAGCGGCGTAGTTAGAAACCAACTTTTTTCGTGAAGCATCAACTTTTGCAAGAGCGGTATTAGCTGCGCTCAAAATACCAGACGGCGAAGGGGGGCTATAGGGGTACGGGCCAGCACCGTACAAGGAGCCAGGTAAACTTGTAATCGAATTAATTGAAGTAATTAATGATGTTTTAAAAGTGGTGAATTGGCTAAGCGTACTTGAGTCATTCTCGACTTTCACATAATCAACACAATA
>JAYTDP010000040.1:0-7375 GCA_043735865.1 Bdellovibrionales bacterium | reverse complement strand
ATCGAAATGTTTTGAATTTTGCGCCATAAATTAACCTTCTCTGTGGCTGGCTGGTCGCGGATTGAGCTTCCAGTTAAATTTAGTGACTAGGGTTTCTGTAATCGTGCGAGTGACGAATACCGACGTAAACATTGAAATGACGAGACCGATTGTAAGTGAAACGGCAAACCCACGAATCGGGCCCGTTCCGAAATACATAAGTACGGCGCATGTTAAAAGAGTCGTCACGTGACCATCGAAGATCGCGGCGAACGCATGGCGGAAACCATCTCGAACCGCCGTCAACATGTTCGCACCTTTGGCGAGCTCTTCACTGATACGCTCATAAATAATGATGTTCGCGTCGACCGCCATACCAACTGTCAGCGCAAGCCCCGCAACACCCGGGAGTGTCAGAGTCGCACCAAGAGCCGAAAGTCCCGCTAGCGTCAAAAGTAAGTTAAACGACAACGTAATATCGGCGATCAAACCTTGAGTTCGGTAATAGAGAAGCATGAAAGCGAAAACCAATAAACAGGCGAGCATAGTTGCATGCTGACCTTTTTTAATCGAGTCCGAACCGAGAGAAGGACCAACCGTACGCTCTTCAAGCTGAGTCAAAGCCGCAGGCAATGAGCCCGCGCGAAGTGACGTTGCGATGAACTGCGCTTCTTTTAATGTCTGATCATAATTACGGCTGCCGAGTGTGATCACAGCCGAATCGCTGTCGATTCGTTCGCGAACACTTGGTGCAGATTTGACGACGTCATCGAGAACAATCGCGATATATCCGCCGGCCGCTTTTTCAGTTAACTCAGCAAAGCCTTTACGTCCTTCAGGTGAAAACTGAAATGCCACTTCTGGCTTTCCGTATTGATCGGGTTTTACAGACGCATCTTCAAGTTGATCGCCACCAAGATGTGAATCAGTTTTTACGACATACGGGCGACGTCCTGCCTCAAGAGAATCGGCATTGTCGAGTTTTTCGAATACAACACGAGTACCCGCAGGCAATTGCGTTGCTAAATCTTCATTTACTTTTTTGATGTACTCGTTGTAAGCGAGGCCGCCGACTCCGAGTTTGTAACTTCCTTTGGTTTCAGCATCTTTGATCATGCCTTCGACTTTATCGACAGGTACTTCTGTTGAAACCACGCGAAAATCTAATTTCGCCGTGCGATTGATTAGGTCTTTGGCGCCAGCTGCATCTTTTAGTCCCGGTAACTGAACAAGAATTCGATCGGCACCTTGGGCCGAAATTGCAGGCTCAGAGACACCGAATTCATCAATACGGTTTCGAATAACTTCGATCGCTTGCTCCACGATGTCTTTTTTCATTTGCAGAACGTAAGCGTCGAAATAGCTGACGGTCATCGTTTTGCCATCATCGCTCAAAATTTGAAGCATCGAAGGATAGCCGACTGAAATGCGATCTTTAATTTTGTCGCCCGCTTCTTTTGTCGGATATGCGATTGCGATCTGCGTGTTGCTTTCAACGGTTTGAGTCGTTGCGCCTTGTACGCCTTGATCTTTTAAATCTGTCTGGAGGTTGCGCGCCATACGAACCGTGCGCTCTTCAACAACAGTCTTTACGTCAACGCCCATCACAAGATGGATGCCGCCCTGAATGTCGAGACCCATAGTGAGTTTCTTTTTCGGTAGCATCGATTTTTCACTGATCGTCATGAAATTGGGCAGAGTATACAAAACTCCAAAAACTAAAACTACGAGTGTAATAATCCAGCGCCATTTTAAACTTTCAATCATGGTGATACCTCCGCCGACGCGTCTGTTGCTTTTCCTGCGACGTGGCTCTTAGCAAAACGCAGTCGTACTCCGGCGGCCACCTCGAGAGTCACGAATTTTTCAGTGATGCCTTCGACGCGACCGTAAATCCCGCTCGTTGTCAGAATTTCGTCGCCACGCTTGATGTTGGTGACGAACTCTTGGTGTTTCTGCAAACGTTTCGATTGCGGTCGAATCATTAAAAAATAAAAAATGACGAGGATGGGGATCATCGGGAGAATAAAGCTCTCCAAAATTCCCGGTTGAGCCGCGCCGGTGGCGGCTTGAGCATAGGCGATGGAACTGAACATGGGAGCCCTCCGAAAGACTTCTAATAGACTTAAGGAGTTACTAGACACGTCCTCAGATTTTGTTTCAAAGTTTTATGAAGCGCGTTAGGCAGAAATCTCGGAACTCATCCCAAGTTCCTTCGCGAATCGATGTGCGAGCTCTCTTCATGAGTTCGAGGTAAAAATGCAGATTGTGAATCGTGTTGAGGCGCGAAGACAAAATTTCTCCGGCCAAAAACAAATGTCGCAGATACGCTTTGGAATAATTCTTACAGGTATAGCATTCACACTCTGAATCGAGCGGCGAAGGGTCGGTCCGATATTCGTTTCTTTTTATGCTGAGCTTGCCTTTCCAGGTGTAGAGCGTGCCGTTGCGGGCAACTCGCGTTGGAATGACGCAATCAAACATATCGATACCAGCGTCGATGCATAAAATCAGATCGAGAGGAGTTCCGACCCCCATTAAATAGCGGGGCTTATGCTTCGGCATCTGAGGCCCAACGACTTTAACAAGCTCGTGCATGAGGTGAATCGGCTCCCCCACGCTAAATCCGCCCAAAGCATAACCTGGCAACTCAACATCGACGGTCTGCTCGAGACTTTTCATGCGGAGGTCAACTTCGAGCCCGCCTTGCACGATTCCGAACAACAGGCTTTCTTTACGGGTCATCGCTTCTTTTGAACGCTTCAGCCAGCGAATCGTCATTGCCATGGATTCTAAGATTTTTTCTCTCGGAGATGGATGCTCAAGACACTCATCAAATGCCATGATGATATCCGATCCAAGATCCATCTGAATTTCCATGCTTTTTTCAGGACTAATAAAATGTTTCGCGCCATCGAGATGTGAACGAAAAGTAACGCCTTCCTCGGTCATATCACGAAGCTGCGAAAGCGAAAAAACCTGAAATCCACCGCTGTCGGTGAGAATGGGTTTATGCCAATTCATAAATTTGTGAAGGCCGCCGAGATTTTTTATGACGTCTTCGCCTGGGCGCAAATGAAGGTGATAAGTATTGCCCAGAATAACTTGAGCGCCGATTTCTTCGAGCTCATGCGGGAGCATCCCTTTAACTGTCGCTTTTGTTCCGACCGGCATAAAAATCGGAGTTTCGATGTCGCCGTGTGCAGTAGTCAAAACGCCGGTGCGCGCATTCCCTTGTTGGCCGAGAATTTTAAAATGTCCGGGCGATACCTTTACCTTGTCCAAATCGAGAGGTCTCCATAACTAAATAGGCGAAAGCGTGTGTCTACCGCGAAACTATACACACGGCGAGTTCTTTCGATTCCAGCGAACGCAGACACCAAACTCAGCAGCGTCGAACGCGGTTGATGAAAATTTGTTAAGAGTCCGTCGACCCATTTGAATTCGAATCCGGGGCGAATGAACAAATCAGTCCCCCCTGCGTAGTCACCATTTTGATTTGGGGAAAGTTTGAGATCGAGCGATTCAAGCGTGCGGGTGACAGTTGTACCGAGGGCCCAAATTTTTCTGCCATTTTTTCGCGCATTTCGAAGTGCTTCGACCGTCGCCCCCGATACAATTGCAGTCTCACTATGCATGATGTGGTCATTTAAATTTTCAGTTTTCACCGGCAAAAACGTTCCGATGCCCACGTGAAGAGTGACGTAACGAACGTCGACTCCCCGCTTTTTAAATTCGGTTAAATCTTCTTTTGTAAAATGAAGACTCGCGGTCGGGGCCGCGCAACTGCCCGGGTGAGTCGCCCACTCCGTCTGATACCAATCGCTGTCTTCTTTTTGAGTTTTGCGAACTCCACGTGCTTTTTGAATGTAGGGAGGGAGAGCAAACTCCCCCAGCTCCTCAAAATAACTTTCATGAAGTGGCGATGACGCCCGCACTTTTTGCGGAAGACCTTTTGCCAGAAGCTCAATTTTAAATCCGTGCGGAAGTTCAATTTGATCGCCGACCTTTAAATCGCGCGCCATGAAAAGAACGTCCCAGTGGAGTGAGTCTTCAGAATTGATAAAAAGAATTTCGAGGCCGTCGCCAGTAAAAAGCCGGCGCTTCAGAACTCGCGTGTCGTTTAAAACAAGTACGTCACCGGCCTGAAAAAGATCGAATATCTGTGCTTTCGAAATCTCTTGGGGCCCTTGCCCAGCAAGGGATAGAAGAGTGCGAAACTGCTTCTCAGGCGCAGTCGCGATGAGACTTTCAGGATAAGCATAATCAAGTTCAGAAACAAGCATGGGAGGGTTCTACTCGAAAGGTCCAAAAGAAACTAGAACATTTGGTCGTCTCAGCTATCATAGAGTCACATGCAAGCAGAGCCAGTTAAAAAACCGAAAAAAATTTACGGCGGAGCTTTTCTCGTCGCTTCCGGAATCTTACTTAGCCGCGTCGCCGGACTCATTCGTATGCGCGCCTTGGCTCACTTTCTCGGAAACTCTGAAGCTGGTGATGCTTTTTATGCGGCCATAAAAATCCCGAATTTTCCGCAAAATTTATTAGGCGAAGGAGTTCTTTCGGCCTCTTTTATCCCGGTGTACGCGAACCTCCTGTCAAAAGGCGAAAAAGAGCACGCGAACAAAGTAGCGGGCGTTATTCTCTCGCTTTTGGCGCTCGTGATTTCTATCATTGTCGCCGTTGGGATTGTCGCGACTCCTTACTTTATTGACTTTATCGCCCCCGGATTTACAGGCGAAAAAAGACTTCTCACAATTAGTCTCGTGCAGATTATTTTTCCGGCAACTGGATTACTTGTCATTTCGGCATGGTGTCTGGGCATTCTCAATAGCCATCACAAATTCTTTCTCTCTTATGTGGCTCCGGTCTTCTCAAATCTCGCAGTTGTCGCCGTTCTCTTTTTTTTCCGTCATGAAATCGACCAGGCGAAACTCGCTACTTACGCTGCATGGGGTTTAGTCTTAGGCGCGCTTTTACAACTAGGTATTCAGCTCCCCACCACATTCAAGCTCGTACCTGATTTGCGTTTAAGTTTGGCAACTCAATTGCCTTCGGTCCGTATAATTATCAAAAATTTTATTCCGGTCGTAATCAGTCGCGGAGTCGTGCAGACGAGTGCTTACATTGACAGCATCCTCGCCAGTTTTTTGCCGTCAGGTGCGGTAGCCGCTCTCGGTTACGCACAAGCTATTTATATGTTGCCGATCAGCCTCTTCGGAATGTCGATTTCGGCAGCCGAACTTCCAACAATGTCTCAAGCCTACGGCACGGCAGATTTCGCGAAAACTCTGCAGGGCCGAATCAATCATGGCTGCAGCCGAATCGCGTTCTTCGTTATACCTTCGGTTGTGGGTCTCGTTCTGCTTGGCGACGTTGTAGCCGGTTTGTTATTTCAGACTGGTCAATTTAACAGCGAGACTTCGCTTTACGTTTGGGGAGTTCTTTGTGGCTCGGCGGTGGGACTCCTCGCCTCAACACTTGGTCGCCTCTATTCGTCGGCTTTTTATTCGTTACGTGATACTCGAACTCCCCTGCGCTTTTCTATGTTGCGAGTCGCGCTGACCACCGTGTTGGGCTATTTAATGGGCTTAAAAGGCCCAGCATTATTAGGTATCGACGCATCTTGGGGTACGGCAGGATTGACTGCATCTGCCGGGATTGCCGGCTGGGTGGAGTTTCTGCTTTTGCGCAGAAGTTTAAATAAAATCATCGGGCATTCGGGTTTGAAATTATCATTGGTCATAAAATTATGGGTGGCGGCGCTAGTCAGTGGCGCGGTCGGATTTGCTTTGAAATATGTGCTGCCGGCTGAGCATCCATTTTTGCGTGGATTGATTATTATCGGCATTTTTGGACTTATTTATTTTCCATTCACAGCTCTTCTTGGGGTTGAAGAATCAAAAAGCGTGATGTCGCGTGTCGCACGCAAACTGAAATTAAAGTAGAATTTTTGGCCTAAAGTTCGTCGTCGTACTCATCTGGTTCGAAATCGATCTCGATATCTGCAAACCCATCCCAGTACGCCATTACCATCATGGTAGCGGCTACGAAAAACAGGCAAAACCCGTACACAATCTGAAAATCTCTCACTGGAAGACTCCTTCTATGCGACTTGGCACATCCTTGTGCCGCCCGCCCGCGCGTCCTTGCGCTTATAGGATTGGATGCCCGACTTAAGTAAAAGGGTTAAAAGTTGACATCCCGGCAGCCCGCTTTTAAAACTTTTGGACCTCAGGGTTTATCCCAAAAGTTCTAGTAAATGCGCCGGTGGTGGAATTGGTAGACACGTACGTTTGAGGGGCGTATGTCGAAAGACGTGCTGGTTCAAGTCCAGTCCGGCGCACCAAATCTTGAGCTCAATCAAAACAATTTAGTCTCAATTTGATGCGCGAATCGCAGGTTTTTCTTTAGAAACAAGACAAAAGTACCGAATCTTATATATGCGAAGACATCGTAGGGCATGCATTACCAAATTGGGATTTTCACTCGTTGAACTCATGATCGCCACTGGCATTTTGAGTATGCTGGTTATGGGCTTTTTATCCTATTCGCAAATGCAATCGCAGTTAGGGCGCAAACAAAGAGCCGAGATCGCCGACAACACCTCTTAGCTTTACTGCAGGCGACATCATAGATGCCGGGGGCAATCCGGTACTTTCGATCGGACCATCATCTCCATCGATCGAGCAAAATTTGTTAAAACTAGTGGATTTAACAATTCGGCAGAAGGCAGTTCTCTCAACAACGCCGACGAGCCAGTCTATTATTGGCGAATTTGTACTCACCTTAGATATTCAAGGGCTCAATGTTCCGACCACATTAATTCGAACAGTGAAATTTTCGGCGACGCAAAATTTAGCTGACAGTAAAATTTCAGATTGCGTTGCAATGGGTAGTGGCGGGTCATCATCTTCTGCCAACAGTAACCCTTTGGCCGACACGATTATTATAAACAAAGCCGATACGGCCTCAACGACAGCAGCTACGGCCGCACTTATTTCAGCGACAGATAAAGTTGGCGCCGCTGCACTACAGTACTGCCGCGACTGGGAATCCAATTTTAATTTTGCTCCCGATAAGTGCAATACAACTACATTTTTTAATACAGTTAACGGTTTTGTAAATCCAGCGTCCTACGTGAGTCTTTGGACTGGTAGCACCGGAGGATTACCGGGTGGGGTTACAATACCCGGCTCATTTTTAGCTGCCTTAGACACAAGCTTAGGATTGGCTGCATGTGCTGGCAACGCCACGTGCAAAACCGATATATACAGAAATATTTCTGCCAGCGCGAACATCCCTCCGCTCACTAATCCGTTTTCAACTAGCAAAGTGATCTCTTGGACCCGCCCTTATCTGGCCCCCCATCAACCATGATTATTTGTGCCGCCAC
>JAYTDP010000039.1:0-5411 GCA_043735865.1 Bdellovibrionales bacterium | reverse complement strand
ATCACGATGGAAGAGATTCAGAAGCTTGCAGCCGACCATTATAAGGTGCGCGTTGTCGATTTAAAGGCTAAATCCCGAACCGAACCGCTAGTGACTGCCCGCCAAGTTGCGATGTTTTTGGTCAAAAAACACCTTGATAAATCGCTTGTTGAAATTGGGAGACAGTTTGGTGGACGTGATCACTCTACTGTTATTAACGCTTTGCATCGTATTGAAAGCCAACTTGCTGAAAATTCAGATTTAAAGAGAGATATCGAAGAGTTACAAACGCGTATCCACAATATCACCGGGGTGTGAATAAGGGGTGTGGGTAAAGGTGTGGATTGCGCTGTGGATATTTTGTGAGCTCAAAATTCTCCACAATTTTAAACGGCTGCGCAGTACATCGAGGCTTGAGTTATCCACAGATTTTTGTCAAAGATTTTGAATAGTTAGGTTCTAAAACGGAATATCAACGAACCTACTGCTACTACTAGTTTATATATATAAAAGAATAAGAAGTTAATGAGGGGCAAAAAATGAAAATTAAGGTCGCAAAAGAAGATCTCATAAAATTGATCGGACGAACCCAGAACATCGTCGAAAAAAGAAATACGATGCCAATCTTGGTGAACGTACTTTTAGAAGCGAAAGATAATAAACTTAAAGTTTTGGCAACAAATCTTGAAGTAAGCCTTACCGATGAAATTGAATGCGACGTTCAGCAACCAGGCCGAGTTGCAGCGAATGCGAAAAGTTTTTTTGAAATAATTAAAGAAATGCCAGATGGAACAATCACGCTGACTAAGCAGGACAACAACTGGCTAAAAGTGGCGCAAGGCAAATCGGTTTTCAATATCGTGGGTATAAGCCCAGAAGAATATCCGGTCTTCCCATCTCATACGACAAAAGACTTCATGGAGATCGAAGCTAAAACTTTAGCCGACATGATCGCGAAAACTATTTACAGCGTATCAAACGATGAGACTCGCTATCACTTAAACGGCGTCTACTTCGAAAAAATGTCGGGAAGCAAGGACGCGTACCTAATGGTCGCAACCGACGGGCACCGATTGAGTTTGGTAAATCGTCTTGGCGGACAAAAACCAAACGGTCCTAGCGAAGGCGTCATCATTCCTCGCAAAGGTCTTCAAGAAATTTATAAGCTTCTCGAACACCTCGATGGCAAATTTAAAATGGCGATCGAAGGATCCCAACTTGTGGTTTGTCATGGGCCTACGGTACTTATGGTTCGCCTCATCGAGGGAAAATATCCGAATTATAAACAGCTTATTCCACAAAACTTAAGCGAACACATCTCAGTAAATCGCGAAGACCTTCTAGCAAGCCTGAAGAGAGTGTCGTTATTGTCGAATCAAAAATCCAAAGGTGTGACTTTCAATCTTTCGAACGACCGTCTTGAGATTACTTCGAACAATCCTGAATTGGGGGATGCGAAAGAAGAAATGGACGTCGCGTATAAAGGGCCGGGACTCAAAATCGGTTTCAATGCAAAGTACATCATGGATGTTTTAACTTCTATTCACGACGAAGAGATTGCAATTGACCTCAAAGATCAACTTTCTCCCGGCGTTCTTCGTCCGGGATCAGATCGCGACTATACGTGCGTGATCATGCCGATGAGAATCTAAAAGTCGGGGGATATTTTGTATCTCGAATCGCTCAAGCTCCGCAATTTTAGAAATTACCCGGAGCTTGAGATGCATTTTGAATCTCGGGTGAATATTTTCATCGGAGATAATGGCCAAGGCAAAACCAATCTACTTGAAGCGATCTCATTGTTGTCTGGCGGAATTCCTTTCCGCGCATTTGATCCTGAAAAACTAATTCGTAATGGCGAAGAGTTCGCATTTTTGTCAGCGCAGTTTCGAATTCTCGGATCAATAGATCAAGTAAAGCTGAAGTTGGCCGCTGAAGGCCGTAATTACCTCTTGAACGAAAAGAAAACGCCGCGGTCACAACTCTGGAAGCGATTCGGAACAGTCGTGTTCAGTCCCGAAAGCCTGAAGCTAATAAAGGCTGGTCCTTCCGAACGCCGATCGCAAATCGATGAGATCTTGATCTCGCTCAATCCGGATTTATGGTCGTTTTATGCGGCATATCAAAAATGCCTCAAGCAGCGGAACAAACTCCTCAAGACGATGCAGGAACGGAATTCCAAAAGTGATCGCGAAATTCTCGAGAGTTTAACCGAAACTTTGCTTAAAAGCGGCGCCCACATCGTCAATTTAAGGCTCGAAATTCTTCGAAAAATTCAGCCGTATTTGCAACGTTATGTGTCCATGATCCTTCGCCAACAAAATGTTGATATTGCTGTGGATTACGTGATTTCGGAGCGTAGTGCTATTGCTTGGGATGAGAATCAAGTTTATGATGCTCTTCGGTCAAGACAGAAAGAATTAGCGGTTGCGGAAATCAAGTCAGGACAGACACTGATTGGCCCGCAAAAGCATGACCTGCGATTTTTATTTCAGAACGAGGACGCGCGGTATTTTTGCTCGCAAGGGCAACAGCGATCAATCGTACTGGCACTAAAAGCGTCGCAGATCGAATTGTTTCGCGAACAGCGGGGTAACTCGCCGCTGTTGTTGCTGGACGATGTTTTATCCGAGCTCGACGAGCTCAGACGAAAAACATTGATCGAAGTTTTGGGAAACGTTGAAGCGCCGATTTACATGACCACGACCGACGTAGAAAGTTGGCAGGGTTTTGAGTCTGGGCGAATTTCAACTTTCAAAATTTCTGGTGGAGTTGTGAAGAGAGAAGGATGGATTTAGTGTCAGAAAATCAAGACGTGCAAACGCCGAAAGCCCCAAAATCATACGACGCCTCGTCGATTCAAGTTCTTGAAGGACTTGAAGCCGTTCGTAAACGACCCGGCATGTATATCGGCGACACTGAACTACGCGGCTATCACCATCTCGTTTCTGAAATTATCGACAACTCAGTTGATGAAGCACTGGCCGGCCATTGTAAATTAATTCAAGTTTCCATTCATGCCGATGGTTCAATTACCGTTGAAGACGATGGCCGAGGAATTCCGACCGACATGCATCCAAGTGGCAAATCGGCACTTGAAGTTGTCATGACTGTTCTTCATGCCGGCGGAAAATTTGATAATGACAGTTACAAAGTTTCAGGCGGTTTACATGGCGTCGGCGCATCGGTCGTCAACGCGCTCTCAAGCTTTTGCGCCGTCGAAGTGAAACGCAACGGACTCCGTGTCCGTCAGGAATTTAAAAAAGGAATTCCGCAAACTCAAATGCTTAAGATCGGCGAAACCGCTGAACACGGAACACGTACAACATTTAAACCAGACACAGAAATTTTTAAATCTGATGGATTGGCTTTTGATTTCGATCGACTCGGAAAACGGTTCCGCGAATTGGCGTTCTTGAATGCGGGCTTACATATCGCGATGAGCGACGAGCGAACCGGAAAGAAGGAAGATTTCCTCTTTAACAAAGGAATAGTCGAATTCATTCAGCACATGAATGAATCGAAAAAAACAGTTCATCCCGATGTGATTTTCTTTAAAGCTGAAAAAGATGATGTCGAAGCAGAAATTGCAATGCAGTGGAATGATTCTTACTCAGAGTCCATTTACACATATTGCAACAACATCAACACAGTTGAAGGCGGCACTCACTTGGTTGGTTTTAGATCTGCGCTCACGCGTACAGCGAACACTTATGCGCAAAACACAAAACTTTTGAAAGACCTCGAGGGATCACTTGAAGGCGAAGATATTCGCGAAGGTCTTGCCGCCGTAATCAGTGTCAAAGTGCGCGAGCCACAATTCGAAGGCCAAACAAAAACTAAACTTGGAAACAATGAAGTTAAAGGAATCGTCGAATCTTTAGTAAACGAAAAATTTGCTGACTGGCTCGATCGAAATCCCGCGATGGGGAAAACCATTGTAGGAAAATGTGCTGAAGCCGCACGCGCGCGTCTGGCTGCACGTAAAGCCCGCGATATGGCTCGACGTAAGACAGCTCTTGATTCGGGTTCACTCCCTGGAAAAATGGCCGATTGCCAAGAATCAGATCCTGCGAAATGCGAACTGTACTTGGTTGAGGGAGACTCGGCAGGTGGATCAGCGAAGCAAGCCCGCGATCGCAAGACGCAAGCGGTTTTGCCTTTGAAAGGTAAAATTCTCAACGTCGAAAAAGCACGGTTCGATAAAATGCTCGGTAACGATGAGATCCGAATGATGATTTCGGCTTTGGGTACTGGCATTGGCAAAGACAATACGAACATCGATAAAGCGCGCTATCACAAAATTATTATCATGACCGATGCCGACGTCGACGGTTCGCATATTCGAACTTTGATTCTCACTTTTTTCTACCGACAATTGCCGGAGCTTCTTGAGCGCGGATACATCTACATCGCGCAACCGCCGCTTTACCGAGCGAAAAAAGGCAAACAAGAAGATTACATCAAGGATGAGAACGCACTAATGCAGTTCTTGCTCAGCTCGTCTTTGAAAAATTTGAGAATCAAATCAATGAAAGTCGGGACGACTGAAGAGCAGTTGAAAGAATTTATCTTTAACACTGTAAAGCTAGAGAACCTTTTGAAGGTTCTCTCGAAACGCTTCGAGCGCGAAGTTCTTTGGGGTCTTTTGAAATCAAAAGACGACTTAGGCGAAATGTTAACCTCAGAAGACAAAATAAAAGCGGCAGTCGGAGATTTGCAGACGTGGGTTAAAAATAATCCAACTAGCGGCATGACGGAAGTCACAAACAAAATTGAGAAAGATTCAGCATCAAGTAATTTGAAATTCGAAATCACGTCAATCAAGTTCGGTCACAAAAAAACAAGCTTGTTCGATCGCGAACTGGCAGATTCAACCGATTGGAAAGAAGTTCGTCGGCTTTGGATTATGTTGAACAACGTTGCGACATTGCCAATTCAGGTGGTTGATGAAACCGGAGAAACTTCTGAATACAGCGATTACATTCATTTCTACACGCACGTGATGGAAGTTTCGAAAAAAGGAATTTACATCCAGCGATACAAAGGACTGGGAGAAATGAATCCGGAACAATTGTGGGAGACCACTTTAAATCCGGAAAATCGAAATCTACTACGCGTGACGATCGAAGACGCGATGAGCGCGGATGAAACTTTCGGAATTTTAATGGGCGAGCTGGTTGAGCCACGCCGTAAATTCATCGAAGACAACGCACTTCTAGCCAAAGAATTGGACGTTTAGAGTATGGAAACGAACGATCAATCAAAACGGATTACGAACGTCGACATTACCAAAGAAATGCAGCACTCCTATATTCAATACTCAATGAGTGTGATCGTGGGTCGTGCGCTTCCAGATGTCCGTGATGGATTAAAGCCAGTACATCGCCGAATCTTGTACGCGATGCACGAGATGAGCAACACGCACGACA
>JAYTDP010000038.1:0-18824 GCA_043735865.1 Bdellovibrionales bacterium | reverse complement strand
TACCTCCTCATCAAAGATGACCCAGATTTTGAAATATCGTCTCTCTATTGGATGTGGCGGTCGCAACAACAATTGAAAAATCCGCGTGCCGACGAAGTGGCGAAAGAGTTGGTCCGAAGATTCCCGCTCAGTTATTACGGTATTCGTGCGCGTGTTGAGACTGAAAAGAAATTATCATTCGACAAAATCCAAAATATTTCGAAGTTAAAGGCGGAAGTCGTAATGGCTCCGCACGAATTTGAAGGATGGGAAAGATTTCTTCTTTTGTTAAAAGCCGGTTGGCTCGTCGAAGCGCAACTTGAACTTGAGTATTTACCTGCGCCGGTCGACCCGGGTGGAAAAATTATTTGGGCTCGCTTGTGGGCGTCTTGTTATGGATATAATAAAACGGTGGAGCTACTTCAAAGTGCTTGGCAGGAAGATCCGTCACTCATCGGTGACGATGTGCTGCGAATCGCGTACCCAAAAGAATTTTTATCGCTCATTGAAGTCGAAGCAAAACGCACGAAAATATCTCCGCTTTTAATTCTGTCGCTCATGAGGCAAGAAAGCACGTTTCGACCTGAGGCCCTGAGTCCCGCAACTGCGATGGGATTGATGCAGGTGGTCCCGAACACAGCGAGAGAAGTGGCGGGGGATATGCGACTCAAAACCTACCAAGGTCCAGTCGATCTATTTACTCCCGAAGTAAATATTAAAATTGGTTCAACATATTTGCAGCGTCTTCTGCGTTCATTCGATGGGCACGTACCTCTCGCACTCGCTTCGTATAATGCGGGTATCGGAAATATTCGCAGCTGGATTTCGCATCGAGACGATCTTAAGGATTTGAAATCACAAGCGACATCAAAAATTGAAGCTGAGATTTGGTTTGACGAAATACCGTGGATTGAAACCAGCGGCTATATCAAATCGATTTTACGCAATTATATTATCTATCGTTATCTCGATCAGCCCGACCAGGGCTTGAATGATCCTATTTGGCAAAATTAGTTGTAAAAAAACAAGAGAGTTAGTTAGACTCTTGGTATGAGAAATCGAATTATTTTTACCTTGGCTCTGGGCCTAGGCCTAGTCTCTGCAGGGTGCGCATCACTTCAAAAATCTGCGACAGATGCGCCAATTAAAGAAGTCACTGTAACACCTCCTGAAGAAGGCTATCAGCCGAGTGCTGAGTTTGGCCATGTTGAAACTCCAATCAATCCATCCGTTGATAAATGGATTAACTATTTCACCGGCCGTGGGCGCAAGTACATGCAAGTGTATCTCGAGCGTTCGTCGCGTTATATTCCGATGATGAAAGGCGTTTTCCGTGAGCGGGGAATGCCTGAGGAATTGGTGTATATTGCACTCATCGAATCGGGATTTAGCCCGACTGCCTTTTCCCATGCGTCAGCCGTCGGTTATTGGCAGTTCATTCGCGACACGGGGAAACGCTATAATTTAAAAATTGATCCTTATGTCGACGAGCGACGCGATCCAATTCTCTCGACTCAAGCGGCTGCCAGTTATCTTGGAACTTTGTACGGCATGATGGGAGATTGGTATCTCGCACTCGGTTCGTACAATGCGGGGGAGAATCGAATTATGAAGGCCGTGCGCAATCGAAAAACTCGCAATTTCTGGGAATTGGCTGCGATGCGGCGCGCACTCCCACGCGAGACTGCGAATTATATACCGAAATTTATTGCGGCGGTTCATATCGCACGTGATCCGGCGAAATACGGTTTTACAAATATCGATTTCCATCCCGAATTCGAATTCGAATCAGTGACAATCACCAAGCCGGTCAGTCTCGAACTTTTGGCGACGGCAATGAATATCCCATACGAAGATTTGAAAAAAATGAATCCTCGTTACAAGAGCGATTATGTTCCGGTGTACAGCGATCGCCAAAATGCGGTTCGTGTACCGGTCGGTCAAACTGCAAATGCACTTTTGGCGATGGAAAAATCGTATTCCGAAGCTCCTCGCCGATATATTGCCAGTTTCGATTTCTACAAAGTTCGTCGTGGCGATACTCTCTCAGGTATCGCTCGTAAGTTCCGCACGTCGATCGCGCGCATTCGTGACTTGAATGATTGGCAGGGTCGCAAAACTTTTATTAAGATCGGCCAGCGAATTAAAGTCCCTGAAGACGGTCCGATGAATGCAAAACTTGATACCCAAAAGCCAACGGTTTCGGAGACCGAAGTGGCGAACAACAGCGAGCGCGATCCCGACAGCGTTGGCTTGATCGCGGGCGCGTTTTACGTCGTCAGACGTGGCGATACGCTGATCAGCATTGCGAGCCGTCATGGCATCAGCTTGGGCGATATTCGTCGTCTCAACAATTTGCAGAACCGATCGAAGGTTCGAGTTGGGGAGCGCCTTGTTGTTCAGAAAACGAGCAGCGCTGCAAACATGCACCGCGCGGCAGGCTTAGCTCGCGCTTCGGCAGCTTCAGTTAAATCGGCGACTCGGTCTGCTCTCAATTCATCGGACGAGCTCGCGAAAATCGCGAATGCCCAACGTTCAAAATCGGCGAAGACTTCAAAAGTCGCTTCGATATCTTCTGCTAAGAAACACCATGTAGTGAAGGTCGGAGAAAACTTAACGACGATTGCAAAACAATATGGCGTGACTGTCGGTGATATCGCAAAAACGAATGCGCTTAATAATCGCGCGAAGCTCTTCGTCGGCCGATCTCTTTTAATCCCAAGATAAAACTTTTTAATATATCCATTGGTCTAGGGAGCTGCTTAATTTAATGGCAGCTCCACTGCTTTTTAATAGTCCGTTGTCATAATATTCATGGCAGTTCGACTGCTGCCTTAAATAACACCTTGCACCAGTTTAAAGTTCTTTGACCTGAGCAAAAACTCTTGCTGAGATGTCCGCTATTGGTTTTAAAGGGGTTTATAATATGATGTTTCGCTTGATCTTCACCGCACTAATCGCACTCACGACCACACAGGCATTCGCCACAACTAAAAAGAAAACGAAGTCGAAAACTAAGACTGTTGTCACCAAGCCCGCTGTTGTGAAAACAGAATCTACGACGGTCGTCGCAACTGACGAGGCCAAGCCCGCTGATGAACCTGTAATAGTGAAACCAGTCCGCACACGCCGGACCAAGCCAATGGCGATGAAGATGGAAGAAAAGCATTCGAAATATGTTTTGTCTTCGTTTCAACTCAACGGAGTTTTTGTCACTCAAGCAGAAAGTCGCGAAACCCAATCGGTAATGGCTAGCTGGACTCCCGGCTACTGGTTCACCGACAATTTTGCGATTCGCGCAAATTTAGGGCTATCGAGTTTTAAAGGTGAAAACGACAATTCCTTCTTGGTCTATGATGCCGAACTTTTGTTGCGTTATGTATTGATGATCGACTGGGATATCGAAGCCGGCGGCGGGGTTCAGGTCTGGCAGGATCACGGGGGCTCAAATCCAATCGTGACGGCAACCTTCGGTTGGAATCCTGATAATAAAATGGGTACGGTTGTAGACCGAGTCTTCGTCGGGTTTTCTCGCTATTCAGGCGCGAACAAAGATAATGAAGCGAACGAAATTCTCGTTGGCGTAGGACTTCTGTTTTAATTTTTTAAATAAATAAATGAAACAATAGAAATAAGGGGGAATAGTGAAAAAGTTTTCGAACATGTCAAAGTGGGCACGCGGACTAGTGCTGAGCCTTGCAGTGGCAGCCAGCTGCGGCGGATATTTTATGGCGAGTGCGTCCGATCACGACGACGGTGAAATCGACGCAAAAGGTCGCTCATTAAATCTGACGGATCTTTATGTCTTTCGCGAAGATAAAGAAATTGCCGGCGGGAGCGCCAATCATCTTGTGTTCATTGTGAACACGAACCCTCGCTCATTGCCACAGCAACAATATTATTTCAGTACTAAAGCGCGTTACGACATCCATATTTCGCGTGCGGGAACTTCGAAAGCTGTGCCAGCGACAACTAACGATAATATCATTTTGCGATTTCAGTTCGGTGAGCCCACAGCTGGCGTACAGAAAATAACTCTGACTACGATCATCGACGGCGTTAGCACGGTTAAAACGCAAACGGATGCTCCCGCCGATATTTTGACGACAACTCTGGCTCAAGGAGCGGCAGCAGCTGAGGTGAACAACATGGTCACGGTTGGCGGCAATCAGATGACGGTTTTTGCGGGAATGCGCGAAGATCCATTCTTCTTCGATGTTCTACAGTTCTTTAATTTCCGGATCGCGGCGGCGGGTACTGCACTCGGATCATACCCGGTAGGCTATACGGCCCCTAAAATTTATAAAAATGGCGCTACACCGATGGATTTTACGTCGGGCTACAACGTCAATTCGATCGCCGTCAGAGTGCCGATCGCGATGTTGCAAACGGCGCTTGCCGAAGATGTATTTGATGTTTGGACAACCATTTCGGTTCCACAATAACCATAGAGCAAAGGAGCTTTAATTTATGAAAACGTTAAATTTGATTTTGTCTCTAGGATTAGCGGGTGCTGCAGTAATGACTGCGGGCTGTGGGTCGGGATTGTCAGGCGGAAACTCGAACAATTCGAGTACTACGACCTATACGCAGATCGAGCGTCTTGCACGACCTGCCGTCAACGAAGGGCTTGTGCTCTCCGATGCGAACTTGAATGCATTCAACTCCATTCCGCCTAGTCTTGATTTACAGAGCAGCATTCCGGCTGTGGCCGCAGTATTAACTGAAGCGACGGCGGTTCTGACTATCGTCACGACCCTTACTGGTCCTAATCCTCCAGCGGGCGGAGTCGGTGATCCGACAGCGGGCGAAGTTGCCGGACAATTTCTTCCGGATGTCATGCGTATCAGTGTCGATAATGCCGATCTCACTATTGCAGCGAGCGCCAGTCGCACCGCAAACGAAATAGCGGGCGAAGTCGGCTACGTAGGATGCCTTTCGACTACTGCAGGTACTCCGCTTCTTTGTGGCGGCAGAAAAATCCGCGACGATGTTATCGACATAACTCTGTCTTACATAGTTGTAGGGGCCAGCGGAGTGTCGATCCCTTACCCGGTTACGGATGATGTAGGTTACGACGCTGGTCATGGAACATTGCTTGGGGCATTCCCTTTCCTAGCGCGACCAATGTAATTAATTTTTGGGGCCGCGATTTTCGCGGCCTTTTACCAGCTAACTTCGCCAGTTTTCTTCGCTAATTCCAGATAAAATTTCTCCCGATCGGGATTGTTCATCTTCGAATAAATAACCGCAGTTTGATTATAATATTCCGGATTCCGTACGCTAGTCCTTAAGAGCGACAGATTTGCTGTCAGCGCTTCTGGAAATTGTTTTAATGCTAAGTACGTGTTGGCGGCAGTAAAATAAGAAGCAGCCGTCGGCCGCGCGGTTACTTCTTCATTAGCCAATTTCAGTGCAGTCTGCAGTTCGCCTTCAGGCACGGCTCCAAGTTTAAAAAGACCCAGAATTGCGTTAATTAAATCGGGGCGATGCCCGAGCTTCTTATTATTCAAATCCGTTTCGACGATCGATTTGACCTGCTGAAATAGCACGGTGGCGGAAGCTGCGTCGCCAAGTAAAGCTTTCGTCTCAGCAAGGCGTAATAAAAAATGGGCATCTTTGGCTATGCGAAACGCACGATTATAATATTCGGCCGCCTCGGCAGTATCGCCTTGGGCAAGTGCGAGGTCGCCTTCGAGTCCGACGGCAAGCGGCTGATCTGGTAAAATGTGAAGTGATTCTTTAAGTAAATTCTCTGCCAATTTAAACTGATTGCGACGGATGAGAAATCTCGCAAAAAGTGACCTGACCCATGCTGAATTTTCGACGTCACCCAAATCTTCGAGTTTGAGTGAACGTACAAAGTCAAAATAGCTTTCGTCATCGCGTCCTTGCGCTTCTTCAACCAAGGCGCGAAGTCCGAGAGTTTGTGTGCCCGGCCGCGCATGAGCCAGTTGGTCGGCGACGGCAGAGGCCTTGTCGAGGTCTCCCAGTCCTAAATAACAAGTGAAAAGTTCAGGGAAGAGTTGAAGTGCCGCGCCAGGCGCTTCGGCCAATGCCTTTTCGAGAATGGCGATCGCGCCAACAAAATCGTGGTGAGCAGACAATACTTTTGCCAGCACAATCTGCGCCGGTACATTCGGCTGCGCTAAAATTTTCAGCGATCGTCGAGCGAAATCTTCCGCCGTTTCGTAATCCTCCTCGCGGCCGAGGCGTCGCGCCCGCGATAAGTAATGTCCCGCCAGGTCGTTCAGCGCGATGAAACTATTCGGATCCCGCTTTAAATTTTCTTCGAGGCGCGGTAGGACTTTATCCAGACTTGATTGTTTGTCGATGGTAAATCTGTAAGCCGCAATTTCATTTGACGACGAGTTCACAACACGGAACAGTACGAGGACTCCGATGATAATTATGGCGCAAACAAGCGCGAGCTTTGATGATCTCATAGTATCTATGGCCTAACACGGGAGAGATCGATGACCAACAAAATGGTGATGACATTAGCTGTCCTAACCATTTTTTTATTTCCAACGTTCAGTTGGTCGCACCCCCTCGACATGGCCTATCTACAGATTGTCGTCGGCGACAACAATGCTCTTAAAGTCACGGTTGATGTGCACCCATTTGTCGCGAAAAGATTGGTCGGTAATGCAGACGTTAGTGCCCAAAACCTTTTTGCTTCTATTTTTGATACCGGCTCAATTCGATTTTCCGGCCCGCCATGTACGTTCACCGCGCCCAAACTCACAGTACTCGAGACCATCGCAACTCTTGAGGCGTTAGGCGAGTGCGGAGGAGGGTCGGACTCTATGCAAATTTCCATGCCTTTCGTGAAAGCCTTGGGCGGTGGATACCAACTGTTAGGTCGTGCACAGAAAAATGGTCACGAGCAGTTTTATCGTATGACTGCCGACGCCACTGAAGTGACGCTTAAAATCGGGGCGGCCCCTGAATTTTTTGAACTTGTGCTAATGGGAATCCAACACATTGGCGCATGGCCGAGCGAATGGCGCTCAGACCTCGGCGGATTCAAAATCGCCGGCGGCATCGATCATATTCTTTTCGTCATTGCTCTGATTTTGGGCGCGACCAGCCTGCGCGGGATTATTTTAACGGCCGGCGGTTTTACGATCGGGCATTCCATCACTTTGGCTCTCGCACTTTTCCATGTTGTGACAGTGCCGAGCTGGCTCGTGGAGTCTTTAATTGCTTTGTCGATTTCGATCGTGGCGGTAGAGTCATTATTTAAATCTGTTTCGCTTCGGGTGAAAGTTTTCACCGCTTCGTTTTTCGGACTTATTCACGGTCTTGGCTTCGCGGCCGCACTGAGTATTTTAAATATAAGCGATGTTACCAATACCTTGTTGTCACTCGTCGGGTTTAATACGGGAATCGAAATCGGCCAGCTCATTATAATTCTTTTGATTGGACCGCTCGTGTTTTGGGCCGGCCGCACGCGCTTGTTTGGTGCGTGGATGAAGCCGGCGATTGCTGCGGTTATTTTTCTTTGTGGCATTGTTTGGTTTTTTAAGAGGATTTAGGACTTTCATAAAAAGCTTTCGATCGCCCCCGCTAACCTTTCGACATCGTGAGACTCTCGAGTTGCGATTCGGAAATGATGTGAACTTCCGCCCTCTTTGTTACCGCATGACCGCACAAATAGACCATGTTTTATCAAGAGGAAATCGCGTAACTTGATCGGATCGAAATGGTCGTCCAACTTAAAGTACACGTAATTGGCGTCCGTTGCGAAAGTGGTAATGCCCTTGATCAAATTCAATCGCGTCATCATATTCGCAGTGGCTTCGACGGTCACATCAAGGCTCCGACGAAACTCGGCGCGGTACTTCGGCATTAAATCAATTACGTTTTCGGCGACTCCATTCACATTCCAATAGGGGACATAATTTTCAAGTTCACCAATAGTCGATGGTGCCGCGACCAATACACCCATACGGGTGCCGTGAAGACCGAACGATTTGCCTAGGCTTTTTAGGACCACCACTCGATCGAGATGTTCGACGTCGCGAATGAGTGTGGTCAGATCGCGACGTGGAGAAAAATCGAGAAACGATTCGTCAATTACAATCAAATCGACCGTTGGTGCCGTCGATCGGAGACGTTCTATGAGGTGGAGCAATTCCAAACGGGTAGTGAGGTGTCCGGTCGGGTTATTGGGGTTCGAAATCATTACCGTATCGGCCGAGTGCAATCGCGCTAGTTTGCAGAATTCATCGGCCATTATAGCAAACTTATTTTCTTCCCGTCGATGATATCCGATGACAGTGTGACCTGCGGCACGGGGGGCGTCGGTCCATCTTCCGAAAGTCGGAACACATGTGACAATTCGTCTTTTCTTTGGACTTGCGCTCAGCAAATTATAAAAGAGTTCCGTCGATCCGTTGCCAGCGACGAGAGATGCCCCCGATACTCCCACAAAAGCGCCGAATTTTTCTCTTAAGGGCCCAGGCTCGCTCGGATAATATTTTAGTCGGTCGAGCAATTGATCGTGGATCTCTGTCATAAATGCTGGCGGCGGAAACCCGATATTGACCGGGACGCAAAAATCGGTGACGTCATTAGCTAAAATTGAACGTAAACGACCCACTCCGGGCGAGTGGTGACTGACTTGGAACGCTTCTTTATAAGCCGCTAAGTTCATGAAATCCTCCAGAGACCAAACTAAATTGGCCGATTAAATTTTCAGGTCCGTATAAATCCGCAAGTTCGTTGCGAACGTCTTCAAATGGCTCGAATGTCCGCGCAAGTAAGCACAAGACAGTACCCGAATGGCCGCTCGCTACTCCGAGCAATTCTGGCTCGCGGGCGATTATCTTCAGTACTTCTTTAAGTCTCGGCTTCGGCGTAATTTGCTGGTAGACCAGCGTACTTTCCGTTGCGGCTTGTCCTATGAGTGGCAAATTCGAGAACGTCAGTCCGCGAATCATTTCATTCAGCGAAGTTTCGATCCTTGTCGAAATTTTGAGCCCGATTTCTTTTTCGCGCTCACGATCCATAGCGTGGGTGGCAAGCGATCCGCCCGTGTTGACTATGAACATCTTAAGCGCCGGTACTTGCACAAAACTTAAGAGCCTTTGCCCTTCACGTGGAGCGACCAAGTGAAGTCCACGCACGTAATTAGAATCGTTACCTGAATCAAGTCTATTTACAATTTTATGGGCTAGCGTTCGGGACTGCGATTCCGAAGCACCGAGCGCGCGAGCCGTTGCAAATGCGGCGGCCGAGATCTCGGTGGTGCTCGAAGCCATACCTAAACCGCGCGGCACCGAACAACCGATCTCGATTTTGATTCCGCTTGTCGTCTGCAGCTCTTCCATCGCCGCCATTGCCGCCGAGCGAATGAGTGGGGAGTCGTCGGCGCCTTCGATGATTCCGGCGTGAGTCGTAACGGTTGCCGAGATTTGTCCGTAATAGTTAATTGGACTGTTCACCATCACCACTCGTCCGCCGACGTATCCCTGCCAGAGTTCGCCTCCTGTTGCCGGCACTTGAATGGTCTTTTTTGGACTCTCTATTTTCGCGTAGGTAGATGCAGTCGATTCTGAGAACGCCATGGTTCCCCCCTTTGGCCCACAACTAATCAAATCCGCGCCGTTAGAACCAGCGAATTCGCGGCACAATATGTTGCCATAAAGTTCATAATGAATTTGCATAGACAACCAAAGGGAAAGTGTTCTAGATGTCTTTTATGGACTTAGTCAAAGCGAGATACTTTATAAAGATAGTCGATACCGGATCCATGACTCGCGCGGCGGAGGTCATGAACGTTTCGACATCGGCGCTTTCGAAGGCGACCAAAATTCTTGAGAGCCAACTCGGAGTTGATCTCATCACTTACTCCGGGAAAAATATTGTCGTAACGGATGCGGGCCAAATGTTCGCTAAAGAAGCGCGAAGAATTTTGCGTGACGTCGACGAAATGGAAGAGCGGTTAAAACAAAAGACGGCGCCGAAAGAACAAATCCGCATTGCGACTTTCGAGGTGTTCTCGACGTACTTTTTATCGGTGCTGAACGAACTACCTTGGGGTGAGCGGTCGATTGTCTTGCATGACTCGGCGCCAGGGCAGATTGAGCAAGCGGTTGCCGATAACCAGGTCGATTTCGGAATTACATATTCGCCGGTTCCGCTGCCTGAAGTGGATTTGCTAAAAATCATTTCTATCGAAATGGGAGTCTTCACCAGCGCGCACGCGTTTAAAAATGTCGCGCAATCGGATTTTCCGTTCGTCATTCCGGTGGGACCACTCATGGGGCAACCTACTCGTATGAAGGGATTAGACGGGTGGCCTCCCGACGCCTACGAAAGAAAAGTGAAATACGAAGTCACCCTTATGGAATCCGGTCTCGAGCTCGTGAGGCAGGGGCGTGCCGCGGGCTACTTTCCAAAATTTGTTATAGTCGAGCACAATCGGCGCTTTCGTGACGAGTTCCAGCTTGTTCGCCGACGGTCACCATATTCGGACCGCATTTGCACGACCGACGTTTATTTAATAAAGCGTAAGAGCGATATTGAAGGTGAGACTTTAAAGCAAATTGCGAAGCAGATTCGTAAGGTTTGTTCGCAGTGAGTTCGACAACGGGGATGGCCCCTCTTGGACACGAATTTATTCCGGATTGCTGCACTCCTTGAACAAGCGATCCATATATAAATACAAACTCATTAGAGCTTGACGCATTTTTAATTGTTAATCTTGGTGTTAGCCGAGTGTCAAATTATGAGGTCGGCCAGGGGATCGCAGTAATATTTAAAAGTCAGGGGCGAAGGTCTGGCGGCTTGTGAATTCACTCGTAGCGTGAATCTAAGAAAACTATTTTGCGCATTTAGACACTCCAAAATTACGTTTTTTGAAACTCGTGTTACAAATACGTATATGCGACAAAAAACGTTATTTAAACTATCGCAATTTACAAGTGAGTATGGCGGTGCGCTTTTGCTGTGGAATAAACGAAAGGCGGCGCGTCCCATTTCCTTTAAAAATTCACTGAAGTTGGTTTTGAAGGCGGATGTTCCGAAGAGCCAATCTCTAATACGCCATCGCACGAAGATCGATCTGTATTTCAGGAAATTTGCGGATGCATTCGGTGTTCGCATTTACGAGAAAGCCATTGCGCAGGACCATATCCATTTTATTGCTTTATTTAAGTCTAGAGACATTTACAAAAAGTTTATTCGAGCCGTAACTGGCGCGCTCGCTTTGTCTCTTAAACTAAAATGGAAACTTCGGCCTTGGAGTCGCATCGTCTCGTGGGGCAAGGCAATTTAAAATTGCCGTCACTTACATTCGGCAAAATCATCTCGAGGCTACTGGACAAATCCCGTATAAACCGAGGAAGAGACGTAATTTTTTGGTTTAAATGAGAATCGAGATTACGTTTGAATTGGAATTCGATGGCGCCAGCGTTCTCCATTTTGATCACTGGCTTACTTCGGATGGGCCGCGCTACCGCGCGAGCCCCCTAAGTTATGGCTCACGGCCCCGCCGAGCGCACCGCTCCCGCTCCCGGCGTACTACTTCAATTCCCCCAAAACCCTCTCGGCAAGCGCCGCGAAAGCTTTTGCTTCGACCGAAGCAGGATTCGAAACGACGATCGGCATCCCGGCCTCAGTGGCAATGCCCACCATCGGGTTAAACGGAATCTCCGCCAATTTCGGAATTTTCTTCGCATCCAAAAATGAATTCAAATCGCCCTTGGGGAAAAGCTGAATGCGCTCACCCGAGCCGCCCGGGGCCAGCATGTAGGACATATTCTCGACAATTCCGAGTAAAGGAATATTCACCTGATCAAACATGTCGACAGCTTTTTTGGCATCGATCAGAGCCAAGTTTTGCGGCGTACACACGACAATGGCGCCAGCTACGGCGACCTTTTGAGCGATCGTCAAAGGCACGTCGCCGGTACCGGGTGGAAGATCAATGATCAAATCATCCAATTCCCCCCATTGAACATCACGCAAAAACTGGTCGAGTGCTTTGAACATCATGGGCCCGCGCCATACGACGGCCGAGCTTTCGTCGACCAGAAATCCAATGCTCATGATCTTCACGCCATGGCGGACGATCGGCTGAATTTTCCCTTCGGGACTTATTGGGGGGACCTGATTGATCGCTCCAAAGATACGCGGAATCGACGGTCCGTAAATATCGGCATCGAGAATTCCAACCTTGCGGCCCTTCTCTTTCAAAGCCAGTGCTAGGTTTGCGGCGACCGTGCTTTTGCCGACTCCACCCTTACCTGAACCGACTAAAATAATTTGGCCAATTCCGGGAATAGACGTCTGTTTATCGAAAGGGTTTGGACCTGTTTTTTGCGTCGTTGACACGGGTGGCTCCTCAAAGAAAAATGATCTATGAACAGTGGAATGGTCGCTTTTAACGCGACCGAACTTTTTATTTGGGGCGTTTTTTTCTGTATCCTATTCGTGGCATACATGACGTCGCGCCCAAAAAAGCGAATTCCAACGCCGCTCAAGCTACGCCAGAGGCATGGCGAGGGCAAGCCCCGTGCCCAAGTCAAAGAACTGAATATTATTTTTTCGTACAATGGACACGATTTTGAGGCCTTTGAAGCCCTTGGTTTGCCCGCCGGATCGAGCAAAGAGAGCGCTAAAGCCGCTTACGAAGATTCCCTCAAAAAATCCGATGCGGACACGCACGATTTCCTTCGCAAGGCTTATCAATCCATTTTGCAAAAATAGAACCAGACTGGTACTTATTTTAGGTAATAAAAATCCTAAAGGAGTCCCATGGAAGAGAAGCGTCTCGGCGACCTAGCAACGCTCGTCTCTCTTTGTAAAAGAAGAGGTTTCATTTTTCAATCGAGTGAAGTTTACGGAGGCCTCAATTCATGTTGGGATTACGGCCCACTTGGCGCTCAATTCAAACTTCAAGTGAAGCTCTCATGGTGGAAGCGGATGACGAACCGTCACGATATCGTCGGCCTTGATGCCGCAATTTTGATGCATCCGACGGTTTGGAAAGCGTCTGGCCACGTTGATGGTTTCAGTGACCCGCTTTCGGACTGCAAAAACTGTAAGAATCGTTTTCGTTTAGATACCGCGCCTCAAAAAGACGGCAAAACGGTTTGTCCGACTTGCGCTTCTGCTGACATTACAGCCCCGCGAAATTTTAATCTCATGTTTAAAACTCACATGGGTCCGGTAGAAGATACTGGAGCAGTTGTTTATCTGCGACCCGAAACAGCACAAGGTATTTTCGTCAATTTCGAAAATGTCGCGACTTCGATGCGCAAAAAAATTCCGTTTGGTATTGCACAAATCGGCAAGTCGTTCCGTAACGAAATCACTCCGGGCAATTTTACTTTTAGAACTCGCGAGTTCGAACAAATGGAAATGCAGTATTTCGTAAAGCCTGGCTCGGATATGGATTGGTTTGAAAAATGGAAGTCGGAGCGCATGAAGCATTACGCCGACCTTGGATTCAGAACTGAATCTTTGCGTTTCAAAGAGCACGGCCCGGGCGAACTTGCGCATTACGCGCGCGCGGCATTCGATGTTCAGTATGAATTTCCGTTCGGCTGGCAGGAGCTCGAAGGCGTCCACAATCGTGGAGATTTCGATCTGACTCAGCATTCGAAATTCTCTGGTAAGAAACTCGAGTACTTCGACGAAGCTTCAAAAGAGAAATTTGTCCCTTACGTGATTGAGACCGCAGTCGGCTGCGATCGCTTGGCACTGGCACTCTTGTGCCATGCTTACACCGAAGAAGTGGTTACGGGCGAAGACGGCAAAGCCGACACTCGCGTCGTGATGCGACTGAAGCCAGAACTCGCGCCCATTCAAATCGCTATTTTGCCTCTGTCGAAGAAGCCAGACCTTCAAGAGATCTCGATGCGGTTACGCGAAGATTTAGCTTCTGAGTACCGCGCGGATTACGATGAGTCGGGCAGTATCGGTAAGCGCTATCGTCGCCAAGATGAAGTGGGGACGCCATTCTGCGCTACCGTCGATTTCGAAACATTAAATGATCAAAAGGTCACGATTCGCCATCGCGATGCTATGACTCAAGATCGCGTGGCACTCAGCGAAGTCGCCAATTATTTAAAAGAGAAGTTAGTCAAATTCTAAACCGTACATACGGGAGATCGCGTGGACACAATGGATAAATCAAAGCCGAAGTCGAATGTGGGTCTTGGAAAATTCAGCCTTCCACCGAAGATGGTCTACTTCTTTTCGGCTGGCGAAACCGAAGGTCACGCGGGTCTTAAAAATATCCTTGGTGGTAAAGGTGCAAACCTTGCCGATATGACCTCGATGGGATTAAAAGTTCCACCCGGATTCACTATTTCAACAGAACTCTGCCAAGTTTTCTTTGATAACAACGAACAATTGCCACAAGAACTGAAAGTGGCCGTCGAAGAAGCCATGGTACGCCTCGAGAAAACGACGAAAAAAAAATTCGGCGCGAAAGTAAACCCATTACTAGTCAGCGTGCGCTCGGGTTCACGCGCCTCGATGCCAGGCATGATGGATACCATTCTTAATCTCGGCTTGAACGACGAAACTGTCGAAGTGATGGCGAAAGAGACCGGCAACCCGCGGTTCGCGTGGGATGCCTACCGCCGCTTTTTGCAAATGTATTCTGATGTGGTCATGAGCATGAACTCGTCATTCCTTGAAGTTACACTTGAAGATTTGAAGCATGCGAAAAAAATCAAACTCGACACCGATTTAACGGTCGATGATTTAAAATCGCTGTGTACGAAATTTAAAAAGCAGATTCAGGAGGGGACTGGCAAGTCGTTCCCGATGGATCCGAAAGAACAATTGTGGGGCGCCATTTCGGCCGTCTTTCGCAGTTGGAACACGCCGCGCGCGATCACCTATCGCGAAATGCACAGTTACCCGAGTTCTTGGGGCACCGCCGTTAATGTGCAGTCTATGGTTTTCGGAAATATGGGTGACGACTCGGCAACTGGTGTCGCCTTCACTCGCAATCCTTCGACCGGAGAAAATGAATTTTACGGCGAATTTTTAGTGAACGCTCAAGGTGAAGATGTAGTGGCGGGAATTCGAACTCCACAGCCTCTCACGAAAAAAGCGGGCGAAGGTACGGGCCTTAAATCGTTAGAAGAAGTGATGCCCGCAGCGTACAAAGAACTCGTCAGCATGTTCCATAAGCTCGAAGATCATTACAAAGATATGCAGGATATCGAATTCACGATCGAGAAGGGGCAGCTCTACATGCTCCAAACTCGAAACGGAAAGCGCACGACTGCTGCCGCATTAAAAATTGCCCGCGAAATGCTCGAAGCAAAAACGATTACGCCTGAAGAAGCAATTTTAAGAATTGATCCTAAGGGTCTCGATCAGCTCCTCCACCCAACTCTTGACCCGAAAGCGCAAAAAACTTTGTTGGCGCGTGGGTTGCCGGCTTCACCAGGTGGTGCGGTCGGACAAGTTGTGTTCACATCAGAAGACGCAGTGGCCTGGGCCGAGACCGGCAAGAAAACAATTTTGGTGCGTGTCGAAACTTCTCCTGAAGACATTGAAGGTATGATTAAGGCTCAAGGTATTCTCACGACTCGTGGCGGAATGACGTCGCACGCGGCGGTTGTCGCGCGCGGAATGGGCAAGTGCTGCGTTGCCGGCTGTGGCGACGTCGAAGTCAACATCGGTGCGAAGACTATTCGCGTGAACGATTACGTTATCCGCGAAGGGGAGTGGATCACTCTCGACGGCTCCACCGGCGAAGTTTTCTTAGGCGAAGTCAAAACCGTTGAGCCGAAGCTCGATGATAATTTCGAATTTATTATGAAGCTCTCCGATCAATTCAGAACTTTGGGAGTTCGTGCGAATGCCGACACTCCGACGGACGCGAAAGTCGCGCGCCGGTTCGGCGCCGAAGGTATCGGCCTTTGCCGGACTGAGCATATGTTCTTTGCTCCTGATCGCATCGATGTCGTTCGCGAAATGATTTTGGCCGAAGACCGCGAGGAGCGCGTGCGAGCACTTGAGCGATTAATGCCGATGCAGCGTGGCGACTTTGAGGGTTTGTTCGCTGAGATGGAGGGCTTTCCGGTCACTATCCGGTTTTTGGATCCTCCCTTTCATGAATTTTTGCCTTCTCAAGATAACGAAATTCGCGAGCTTGCTAAGAGAATCGGTCGTGATGAAAATTCGGTTCGCAATAAAATTAAAAATTTGCATGAGTTCAACCCAATGCTTGGCCACCGGGGTTGCCGCTTAGCCATCACGTATCCTGAAATTTATCAGATGCAGGCTCATGCTGTGGCCGAAGCCGTTGCGAATTTGATGAAAAAAGGCAAAAAAGTGAATGCGGAAATCATGATTCCGTTGGTAGCATTGAAAGGCGAACTGCAGCGCCTTCGCCGCATCTGCGAAATTGAAGTCGAAAAAGTGGCAAAAGCGCACGGCGTGGTTTTAAATTTGCCGATTGGCACCATGATCGAACTCCCCCGAGCAGCTTTGACGGCCGATCAAATCGCCGAATATGCTGATTTTTTCAGCTTTGGCACAAATGATCTCACACAAACGGCTTTAGGCATTTCTCGAGATGATTCCGCACGATTTTTAAGCACTTATGTAAGTGATGGGCTTATGGCGGCGGACCCATTCCAAACAATTGATCGCGATGGAGTGGGACAATTAGTTAAAAAAGCTGTTGAATTGGGGCGCCAAACGCGGCCTGATATAAAACTGGGTATTTGTGGGGAACACGGCGGAGATCCCGAGTCGATTGAATTTTTTCATGAAGCCGGGCTCAATTACGTGAGTTGCTCTCCGTATCGTGTGCCAATCGCGAGATTGGCCGCGGCACGAGCAGCATTGCAACAGAGGAAAGGTTCTAGCCATTGAGAATTAAGAAATTAGATATCGTTGGGTTTAAGTCGTTCAAAGATCGTACTGTTATTCAATTCGACGCCGGGATTACCGGGATCGTCGGACCCAATGGCTGCGGAAAATCAAACATCGTCGACGCCCTCGTATGGGTGATGGGCGAAATGTCGGCCAAACATTTGCGCGGATCTTCAATGGAAGATGTGATCTTCGCCGGTGCCGAGGGCTACGCGCCCATGGGCATGGCCGAAGTGTCTTTAACTTTAGAAAATGATGGTGGAGCATTTCCAGCTCAGTATCAGCGCTTTAGCGAAATTTCTGTCACTCGTCGTTTGCACCGTAATGGTGAATCTGAATATCTAGTCAATCGCGAACCTGCCCGCTTACGCGATATCCAAGAAATCTTCATGGATACCGGCGCGGGCTCAAAAGGTTTCTCGATCATCGAACAAGGTGCGATCGGCAAGATCGTCACGTCTAAGCCTGAAGATCGTCGCACATTGATTGAAGAAGCCGCTGGAATTACGAAGTTCAAAGTTCGTAAACGCGAATCTCAACGTAAGTTAGAGTCAACCGATGCGAACTTAGTGCGCTTACAAGATATTATCGGCGAACAAAAGCGCCAACTCGACTCTCTCGAGCGTCAAGCGCAACGTGCGGAACGCTATCGAAAATTGAAAACCGAACTCCAAGAAAAAGAACTTTGGCTGAATTCAAAAAATTACTCTCAAATCTTCGAAGAACTTTCGGCTGCCGAAACTTTGTTTGCATCTTCACGTGACGAAGAAGCTTTGCATAGCGGCGGATTGAACGAACTCGAATTGCTGGTGCAATCTTTGCGCCTGCAGACATCCGAGAATGAAATGCGCGTTCAAGATAAAGCGCGTGAATATCAAGAATTGAACAACAAAGTCCAATCGACTGAATCTCAAATTCGCGAATTGAATTTCGCCATCGAAACTGCACGCAGATCCAACGAGATGACGGGTTCAATCTTATCTCAGTACTCAATGCGCCAAGAAAACTTGCGTAATGAAAAAGAGAAGGTCGAAGAAAATCTAGCAACGGCTCGCGAAGAATCGCTGTCCTTAGAATCTGACTATCAAACTAAGAATACCGAATTTACCGGCATTCAAAATCGCGTGGGCGAAGCCGATCGCGAGTTGACGGATCGCCGCCGCGAAATGCTGGCCACAACGGCGGCGGTCACGCATCTTGAAGCTCGCGAGCAAAGCATGCAGTCGAAAGTGGCCGACGAAAACAGTCGTTTGGCGTCGGCTCAAGAAATGCTGTCTGAATTAACTTTGAAGCGCGGAGAGTTCGAAACTCGCCGTAACCAACTCTTCCGGCAGCTCGAAGCTGAACGTCAAATTCAGTTAGACGTCGTTCGCGATGTCGAAACCATTGCGGCTAACGTTAAGACATTGCGTGCACAAGTTGAAGAGCGTCGCCTTGATAATGAGCGTTTAAAAGATGATTTGAATCAAACGGCGTCTCGCCTCTACGGTCTTGAAGATCTTCAGTCGAACTTTGAAGGCTTCGAAGACGGCGTAAAAAACATTTTGTTATGGCAGCGTTCGCGTGGCGTGGCTGAAGGCTTCCGTCCGTTGGCAGAAGTTGTCGAAGTCCCGCAAAAATATGAAATGGCGATGGAAGCCGCTCTCGGCAATCGCCTTCAAGTTTTGTTATCAAAAGAAGATTCGGAAGCCGTTGAAGCGATTCAACATTTAAAGCAGGGGCGCACAGGTCGCTCGAGTTTTGCGGTGGCGGGCGCGAGCATCGGTTCTCGGGCCGGCATGACGCACGGCGACTCCAGCGTTGGAGTCGCATCGCAGCACGTGGAGCAGGCTTCATATCAGGCATCGGGATACGGATCTTCAAATGGAATGCAAACCGTTGAAACCGCGCAACTCCAACCGATTCGCGCCGAAGAAGGCTTCGATGCTTTCTTAAGCGAAGTTGTCGCTATTCGTGATGAAGACCGTGCAATGGCCCAAAGATTT
>JAYTDP010000037.1:0-5337 GCA_043735865.1 Bdellovibrionales bacterium | reverse complement strand
TCTTCCCAGTAAGTGTGAAGAGATTCGTCAAAACCGACATTGTCTTCGAAAGTACTTCGGGCCATTAAAAAAGCGGTGCTCGGAATATAAATTTGTTCTTTTGGAACAGACAAAAATTCTTCGGGAGTTTTCAAATGGCGAAGGTGACCTTTGCCGGCAAATACTTGGCCGCCGATCGAGTCGACGCGACCTACTTTCCTAAAATGAATAACCGGCGCGACCATGCCGGGCGAACGTGGGAGTTCACCGGTTTTGACAAGTTCGCAGTCGTTCGTAATGAAGAAGCACCAAGCGGCGTCGCGAACTTTATCAAAAACCGTGTGCAGGGCGAAGTTGGCTCCGCCCGAGAAGCCGCGGTTATTTTCGATCACGTGATGGTGGATGTCGGGGAACGTATGTTTTAGCTGCTGGATGAACTCGGGCGTTGAACCATTGTGGATGAGGTGTGTTTGATCGGCAGAATAGTGCCGTAACACGCTGCGAACACAGCGGGACGTGATTTCGGGATGATTAAAACTAAGAACCGCAACTGCTAACGACACTCCATAACCTTACCAATAGAGTTTGATTTGGCAATGACGCATCACTTTTTTTTGATGGGTTATCGAAGTCCCTTAAATGACCAGGCGAGCTGTTTTCCCTCGAGCTCTATTCGCGAGGGTAGATCGAATTTTTCGGCATCGGGACACGCACTGAAATCGAGTGCAATCGAGCGAAGGGCAATCATATTTTCGGCGTATTCTTCTTTTGCTCCATAGAGAGAATCACCAAGAACTGGAAATTGATGTTTACTCAGTTCATATCGCAATTGATGGCTTCGTCCCGTCACTGGATTTAAAAGCCAGCTGAGGGCTTTTTTGGATTCGTGCTCGGGGTTTTCGACAACTCCCTTAAAGCTGGCCAAAGTAAGTGCCTTGGCACCATACGGAGCTTCAAATGCTCGTTTTTTGCCTCTCACTAAATAGCAGGACCACTCGTGCTCTCCCGCACTCGATTGCGCAATCGTGAGGGAGGCCGGATCGAATTCAGTTAGCGCCTGATACGTTTTTTTGACGAGCGAAGTTTCGAACCATTTATTAGCTGCGCGGTGAGCCTCGGCATCGAGCGCGAAAAGCAAAAGGCCGGAAACTTCGCGATCGAGGCGATGTACGGGAAAAATTTTTACCTTTAAATGAGCTTCCAGCTCACGGCCCATGACTTTAATCTCTGAGGGAACGCGCCCGTGTACGCTCAGGACGCCCGCGGGTTTAAATGCGGCGACGAAGTGTTTATTGCTGAAAATAATTTTCGGTTTCATTGAATTTTCATTCGTCAAAAAGTTTGTATTGGCGCGCGAGTTCCCATACTGAATTCCCGCTCGGGCGGTGGATCAAGTGGTACTGAAGAATCGCAGTTAATTTTTCGTTTGGCACTTGAAGGACTAAAACTTCGAGTTTGTAGTTTCCGCTGGAGGAAGTGGGTAAATCGAGATCGAGACGCCGAGACCAAATTCGGCTGATTTTATCCGTTGGAATTTTTTCGATTTCGTAGAGATCTTTAATTCCATCGGGGAGCGCTTTCGAGTCCTTTAATTGCGCCAGGTCTTTGCGCGCCAACTCATTCAGAGAGTAAGCATTGTAGGTCGCCGTATTCGAAATGCACTGGGATAGAAGATAAAACCCCAACAGACTGAGGCACGTGGCAAGAGCCCAGATTTGCGGACGTTTCTCCATTATCTCCATTTCTATTATTTTAGCACTTCTACCCCAAGTGACAATTCTCGACCGACCTCAAAACGCGCGATAGCCATAAACACTTGAATTAACCTAGGTTTTTGTAATTTCAGCAAATCGTGTCGAAACTTTGAACAATCTTGATAATTGTTTCTTGATGGGCCGCCAATCGAATTTCCCTTAAATTTCAATCAGTTAAGTTGTGCCAGCAGCTCGGGCCCTCATCTTGTACTAGTTATCGGTAGGAGAGTGTTATGAAAAACGCCAACTATATTCTTATGGTTCTAATGACGGGTCTGATCGGTGCATGTTCGAACAATGCTTTCAAAAGCTTGCCGACAGCAACATGTGATCAGGCAAATGCAAGTTCGAATCAAGCTTGTATACCAGGGTCCACGACGAACACTTACTCTATTTCCTTTCATACGGGAGACGTCGACATCTTAGTTGTGAACGATAACTCAGGTTCGATGTACACCGAACAAACTAAAATGGCTCAGAGATTTCCTAATTTTATTAGCTCGCTTAATAATCTGTACTTTCAAATCGCAATGATCACGACAGATATCTCAACTCCAACGAATGGCCCGCGTCCTCCAAATGGAAATGGTGCTTTTCAGGATGGTAAATTCCTGCCGTTCAGTTCTACCGAAAAGATCTTGAAATATGATCCTAGCGTTGCGAATGCGGCCTCGAACTTATCTGTTATTAATTCAAAGTTTGCGGACACGGTTCAACGTGACGAAACCTTGGCTTGTGGTTCTGCAGACTATGCTCCAGCAAGTTGCCCATCTGGCGACGAGCGTGGAATTTATGCTTTAAACTTAGCGGCAACACGCAACGAAGGCAGCTTTTTTAGAAACGGTGCTCACTTGGCAGTCATCATTCTTTCAGATGAAGACGAACGCTCGAATGGTGGAGCTTACGCTGGTGTGAATGATCTCGAATCAAATGACTTGGCTGAGACTTTCTTAGCTAATATGCAGACGAAATTTCCAACAAAGACGATTAGCGTACACTCGGTCATCATCCGTCCGAATGATTCTGCTTGTTTGTCGGCACAATCACAAGGTACGGTCCGCGGATTTTACGGTTATTCATATGCAGAACTTTCTCGTCCAGATTATTACAGCCGCCCGGACCTGATGAATTTTTCAAATCTGAAGTATGATTATGGCAATGTCGGAAGCATCTGTGACACGGATTACGGTGCGCAATTGGGAAATATCGGTAACGCCGTAGCTGCCGCTGCCCAACAGCCTGAACTTTTACTCAACTGTGTTCCCAACGCCAACGAAGTTTCGATTGTGACGACTCCGGCAAATGTGACTTTGAACTACACGATCGATTCGAACAAAAAAATGATCTTTACGAATGTGCCAGCGGGCGTGAACGCGAAGATCACTTATAAGTGCCCATCGTCTATCTAATCTATTAAGCCGCTTTTGGCTGACTCGAGCGGTAGAGGTATCCTCTGCCGTAAAGACTGATCAGGGTTTTTTGAAAATACGGAACATCTTTTTTTAATTTCGAAATCTGAGCATCAATCGATCGCGACGAAATTTTTTCGTTCTTCCACACCAATCGAACCAAATCTTCCCGGCTCATCAAACGATCGGCGTGGGATAAAAAAGTGACCGTCAAATGGTGTTGGATGGGCGATAAGTTCAAGACCACTCCATTATATTCAACTGACTTACCATCGGATGCGACTCTTAGGCTTTCTTCATCTCGGCGTTTAGAAATCGGCAAATGGCCGAGAGTGCTACGATCGCGCAATTTCTGAATTTTCGTGCACAGATTTTTAAGTCTCGGCTCAAGAAGTTCATAAGGTGTATGGACTAATAAAAAGTGATCTGCGCCGCTCAAAAAGCATTCGCGATCGAGAGTCGCATTATATTCTGTGCAGAGAAAAATCAGGCCCGTGTCGCTCTGATCGAGAGTCATTTGACGAACGATCGGAAGGGAGCCTTCTATAAATGGAATTTTACCTACCACCAAAACCGCGTGGGGTTGGAAGTTCACCAACTGTTGCGCCAACTCTTTTACGTCTCGCGCAGGTTTACAGGCAAAGTGCGCCGTGCCCGAAGTATTGATAACGGAGTCTAAAATAGAATCGGGCGAATAAATAAGTAGTCTATACATGCTGTTTATATCGGCGGAATTTTCAATTGCATTGATTTCGCAACAATTTTCAGGACCTTCGTCTAATTGGATGTATGAGCGAGGATCTCGTAACAAGGTTCGCCTCGCGCCAGGTACTTCTTTTCGAAATGGGATCGCGGTTTCGATTGAGGCGAAACCAGCCCGTCCTTTTCGATGGTTAGGTTTTTGAGACAGACCAGATGTGTGCGAAGTTCATCATAATAGTTTCGATCGTTAGTCGCGAAGACAAGCTTTCCGCCCAGTTTTAGGCTCTCGATTGCAGTCGCAAAAAAAGGCATTCCGGCCAGCCGGCGGTTCGCATGTTGTTTTTTTGGATAGGGATTCGGGTAGAGGAAAAAGAGTCCGTCGAGGCTTTTCGGCAAAAACAAATCAGACCACAAGTGGGTGGCATCCCCATGAATTATCAGGCATCGTTCGTACTCGGAAGATTTTGCTAAATGCGTTCGCAGCCGGTGATTTGCTTTTTCGTACTTGGTTGTGGTCCGTTCGAAAGCGAGTATGCGGGTTCTCGGATTCGCGCGCACAAATGCGAGTGGATGGTAACCGGCGCCGCAACCGACTTCGACAGTCAGAGGTAAATCGCTCTTGAGTAGCCAGACCTTGGCTCTTTGGATTTCGTTTTCTGCTCCTTCGGATAAAGGAGGAGCTTTAAAATTTCGCACTAGAATTTAAATTTTTTGAGTAGGTCTTTGCCTTTTTTCTTCAATTCATCTTTAGCAGAAGCCTTGGCACCGGATTCTTTAGACTTAGACTCAGTCGTCAATGAATCCTTCGCTTTGTCGACTTCGTCTTTTTTCGCTTTTAGTACTGAATCTACCTGATCTTTAATTTTCGCGAATTTGGACTCGAGTTCGGCACGTTTACCTTTTATTTTTTCGTCGATTTGAGCACGGATCTTGGCTTTAATTTCTTCGACTTTTACTTTTACATAACGCTGAAGTCCGGCACTTAACTCACGCCCTAAATTTGAATTAAGATGAGTTTCGAATTTGCTAAATGTCCCTTCGGCGGTCGCATTCAGCGAAATCATGGGAATTCCGTTTAATATCGCGGTCAAAGCTTCGTTAATTGTTTTATTCTTTGCCTGAATATCGTAGGCCAGATCGGAAAATTCGTTTTCGGCGCGGATTATAAATTTCTTCGCTTCGATGGAAGCGAGGAAGTGCGTGCCTCCGGAAGCTTTCTGCAGGCCTAATTTTACTTCTCCGTCGTCCGCTAATTGAAGGCCAGTGATTGGAAATGAGGCAACTCGAGCGTCGAGACTTTCTTTCGCCGGCACATTTCGGTGATCCAAAGTCGCGACCAAATTTAAACCTTCGATTTTTTGGTTGGGAAAGTTTCCTTCGAGATGGAACACCAAAGGATTTGGGACAATTGTGGGATCGGTTGATACGTCGGTTAATTCTCCGGCGAGATTGCCTGAGAAACCTTGTGCGCTGGCTTTCGAGCTAATCGTGGC
>JAYTDP010000036.1:0-1651 GCA_043735865.1 Bdellovibrionales bacterium | reverse complement strand
GCGCCGAGAAATACCCAGGCTTTCGTCACGTTATTCATTGGCTTCAATTATGCGTCTCGGAGTTTTCAAAAATCAAAGAATATCGCTTGCTTGAGCGCGTCAGTCGCTTAAAAATAAAGAGTCGTATATCGTTAATATTCCTAGAGGAGGCCCTACGTGAGCGTCGACGTCTACGCACTCAACGAAGCCATTAAAAAAGAAAGTCAATTTGTCGATCGCACTCTCGCCGAAGTTTCGAAAGTTGTCGTCGGACAACGGGAAATGCTCGAAGCGATTCTGATGGGATTACTCACGGGCGGCCACGTTTTGCTCGAAGGTGTCCCGGGTTTGGCGAAAACTTTGACGATAGCAAGTGTTGCAAAAGCGATTTCGCTCGGATTTCAGAGGATTCAGTTTACACCCGATCTGCTTCCCACCGACTTGATTGGAACAATGATCTACGATGCGAAGAACGGAGACTTCCGGGTACGTAAAGGTCCGATCTTTACCAACATCGTGTTGGCGGATGAGATCAATCGTGCTCCGGCAAAAGTTCAGTCGGCACTTCTCGAGGCAATGGCTGAAAAGCAAGTAACAATTGGCGAGACGACTTACAAACTTGAAACTCCATTCTTGGTTTTGGCGACTCAGAATCCACTCGAACAAGAGGGAACATACCCACTCCCAGAAGCGCAGATGGATCGCTTCATGTTTAAAGTTCTCGTGCGATATCCGACAAAGCATGAGGAAATGGAAATTCTCAATCGCATGGCGACCGACAAGGCGCCAGAAATCACGTCTCAAATTTCGCACGAAGATTTAGTGCGCGCCCGCGCCCGCTGCGACCAAATTTATATCGATGACAAAATTAAAAATTACATCGTCGAATTGGTCATGGCGACCCGAGAGCCGAAAAATTATGGTCTCGCGGCTTTGCAAAATTTGATGGCTGTCGGCGGCTCGCCTCGTGCCACGATAAGTCTGACTCGCGCCTCGAAAGCTCACGCATTCTTGCGCGGCCGCGGTTACGTGACTGTCGATGACGTGAAAGCGATTGCCTACCATGTTCTCCGCCATCGTTTGATTTTAACTTACGAAGCAGAAGCTGAGAGCATGACGACTGAAGATGTAATCAAAGAAATCCTCAACCACGTCGAAGTGCCGCAGTCATGAGCGAACAGAATCTCCCTCCGGAGATATTGAAGAAGGTCAAACTTCTCGAAATCTCGACGCGCAAATTGGTGAAGAATCTTTTTGCCGGGGAGTACAAAACTGCGTTTAAAGGTCAAGGTATGACCTTTTCAGAATTCCGCGAATATGAAGCGGGCGATGATGTCCGGCACATTTCTTGGCCATTGACCGCGCGAGCCGGGAAACCCTTTATCAAAAAATTTGAGGAAGAACGCGAACACACTTTGCTCCTTATGGTCGACGTGAGTGGATCGGGATATTTTGGTTCGAAAGAATACTTTAAAGGTGAAGTCCTCACGCATTTAGCGGCACTCTTAAGTTTCGCAGCGGTGAAAAGTAATGACCCGATCGGGCTTCTCATGTTTTCCGACCAAGTGGAGCACTTTGTTCCGCCTAAAAAAGGTCGCGGACAAGTTTACC
This sequence comes from Bdellovibrionales bacterium, assembly GCA_043735865.1. Lineage (GTDB taxonomy): Bacteria > Bdellovibrionota > Bdellovibrionia > Bdellovibrionales > UBA1609 > CAYHVK01. Next base: position 61 of record JAYTDP010000036.1, on the reverse strand, counting down.
GGATTTTGCGTGATCTTTATTATTTTCGCCCGGTGTCGACGGGCACGCAAATAAAGGCCGC
>JAYTDP010000035.1:0-4869 GCA_043735865.1 Bdellovibrionales bacterium | reverse complement strand
AACAGCTCCATTCGGCGGTACCGGCGGTAGCCAGGTGGTTGTAGCAAATGCACCTGGTAATAACGGCGGAGTACCTGGTGGTGGTGGATCGGGTGGATTTTGGGGTAGTGGCGGATACAATGCGGGTGGCGGCGGATCCGGCGCTTACGTTGAGAAAACCTATACACCGGGCATGTTACCTCCGGGCACGACCATAAATGATATTGTTGTGGGAGCTGGCGGCTATCAGCCATTGTATAGTGCCAGAGGCGGTGCGGGAGGTAATGGACAAGTTTCGATCACTTGTTCCACCACAGGTACACCTTCAACTATCGGATGGGGCAGCTGCTCGATCGCGGCGTTCTCGGCGACATCCGGCTCGAATTCTCAAACTTGCACGGGCGTAACTGCTGGCGCACCAATCTCTTGTTCGCCGGCGGCGGCTCCTTCATCTGCAACCGTGACCTGGAGTGCTCGAGCAAGTGCTGCCGACACTGTCGACATCAACTTGCCGGCCAACTTCGGGGTCAGCACGACCTGGAAGTGCATGTTCATGAATCCTTAGGTGCCAGGTACCTTCTGGGCATTTGATATTCTATAATAATTCTGTTTCGAGTGCGTGCGGCCCGTGATGGGATGGATCTCTTGCGAGAGAAAATTTTGACTTAGTTAATGCTCGTCGTATGAGTTCCCAATTTCTTGCCGGGACGGAGCGATCAAGCCACCTTAATGTTTCAACCGGCTGGGCATTGAAAAATGGGTCTATGAGGTGTGGGCCGAATTCCCTCCCCAACAAGCATTGCAGACTAGAAAATTCGTAGTCACCAACGGACTCGCAGTGCTTCGCGAATTTCGGCTGATGGTGCAGGTACTTGTAGGCGTGCTGAAAAGATTTTGGACTTGGGAGCTCGACCCGCTTCACTCTCGGGCCAAAAATATGATTGATACGCTTTGTTTCGTATCCGATTACTAAACTTGAGTTTCTTAAAAAATATGCAAGTGCCCTCGAGAAATTTGCCTCTGGAAATGTCGCGATAAAATTGAGTTCGCTTGGAACCATGGCGATCGCGTGCAATTGCACGTTAAAGGCAAATCTCATGAGCTCAAGGTAGTCGTTGAAAATACTCCAAGCTGCTGGCTGGGAGATATAAAAAAGGTTTTGGCCGTGAGCACGGACTCTTACGTAATACGGATTCACTGGAGAGCAGACGAAACGATTGTGTGGCATTTCGGACTTCTGTGCAAAAACCGGAACACTGTTGAAAACGATTATAGACTGATTTGGGTGTCCGGAGGTGGCAGGTAACTTAGCGGACTCGGGTTCGCGAGATTCCCACTCGGGCCGAAAGGCCGCCGCCGGTCATGAGCTGATTCGTCGGAGTGACCGTCGCTTCGGCTGCGATGTCGGCACTCGCCGCTTCGAGTTTACCGCCGGAATATTTAATACCATTGGAAGAATCGGACTGCGTCGGAACATCGCGCTCGGACTTTTTCGCTTTTTTCACGTACTGAGTCACCGTCGCGTCGCAACCAGCCGTCGCGAATGCGGCTAAGCTTAAAAATGAAAGTGTCAAAATGAGACGTTTCATGAGTTCCTTTAGTACCAACTTATCGGCACCTTAGAAGTGGTAGTTAAGCCCCGAGTAACCTTCAGTGTAGCCCTCACGATATGGGAGTGTCCCATTCGGAGCCACGCTCGCCTTCTTCGCCTCGAATAAATAGAGGCGGTAGCCGGCGCCGAGCGACCAGTCTTTCGAGAGGTAATAATCGAGATGGCCGGAGATTTCGTATTGCGAGGCATCTGGTGCGATACCATAAAGCACCTCCCCGCCTGTGCCCCATTTGTCACCGACTGGGAATTCTAAACTTGTCCCGAACTTAACTAAATCATATTGATTTGCAAAGTTTGAGCCCGTGTTATTGCTCACGCCATATCCGGCAAATGCCGACACTTGCACTTCAGGAGCAAATTTTACCGGAAGCGCGAAGAAGAATCGGCGGTGATACCGCACATCCATGCTTTGTACTTGATTACCTTCGGTATTGGACAATCGCACGATGCCGGTTTTAAAAATCGCCTCAAGCCCATTGCGATCAAACCACTTCATGCCACGAACTGCTCCACCGAGAGCGTTCGAGCTCGTGTTGCCTGTGGCGTAATATTCATCAGAGGATTGGAGTGTCCAAACCATTCCCCGCGCCGAAATCGACGACGATCGGTATGCCATGTTGCGCTTGTCAGGTTTCAACAGGTCATTAAGATTGATGGAAGTCTCGGCCCCGTCTTTTTCTTGCGCGAGCTTACGTTTCGCTTGCTCGTCTTTCATTGCTTGCAGTAAATGATTTGGCTGCGGACCTACACGCACGAAAAACGGTTTCGATGTCGGACCCGCTTGACCAAATTCATTGTAAGATCGCGCGATCACTTTATACCGGCCCGTGCGTTTCGGTTGGAATTTCACTGTCGTTCCCACTGACTCGGCGACGATCTCGCCTTCAGTATTTACGACCGCAGTTTTTGTGAGCGTGCCTTTAACATCCCAATTGAACCTAAAAGTTTCGCCCGGGTATCCGTCTCGTCGGGAAAGCTGTAAAAGTTCGGGTGCGCCCGGCAATTTCGGTATATACACATTAAATTTCTGCACATCCGACCAGCTCGAAAGCTTTTGATCTTGGTTGATCGTGCGGAACCGATAAAAATACTGACCAGGTTTATAAAACGAAAGTTTAATTTGCCGGCCTGGTGACCAGAACGAGCGCGTTTTTTCTGGAGCAAAATCCGGCGACTGCGAGGCCTCGGTCGCGTACCCAAGAGTGTCGAACGGCGCCTTTACGTCGAGCTCAATCGAAGAGCTTTTGTTGATAAGTGGAATATTTTCGCCAAATTTCGTGATGCGGGGTCGCGTCTCTTCAGAAAATTGCCCCGTGACTGTGAACAGCTCGGTTTTCGACCACGATTTTCCTTCGTCCAAAGACACGCGCCAATAGTTCGGACCCAAATTTAATTTTCTGAATGTGATGCCTCCCGTGTTCGAAACAATGCGCTCTTTTGCATTGAACGAAACATCGGTTGCGAGTTCGACGATCGTGTTGGCTTCAAAAGCGTCAGACCACGCGACTCCGTGCGGTTGCTTCACCGAAGTGGGTATTGCGTTTTTTTCGGTCAGCATTATTCCTTGAATGTCGTAAATGTCATGAAGGCGCCAGATGTAGGCGTCTTCTTTTTTATAATCCGTCAGGATCACATTTTTCGGCGGCACAAATGAATTATCTTTCAGTTTTACTTTTTCGATCTTGTTGATCGCAAGTGGAGTGAACTTTTGCTCAGACGTTTCGACTTCTGCACTGCCCTTTAAAAGTTTCATGACGGGCTTCTCGCCTTTTTTCAAGACGACTTGAATTTCAGAATTTGTACCTTTGACCGTTGTGAGTTGGCCGTCGATCATGACACTTGCCGTGCCGTTGACGCGGAAATTAAAATTTCCCATTTGCAAATCTGGCATTGCCATGTTGTCGAATTCGCTGAAAACCACGAGGGAGTTTTCACCGACCGTCACGCCTGAACCATTTTTTAATCCAATTTGAACGTTGGATTTTTCGCCGGAGAAAACCGCGTCTCCTCCCCGAATATTTTGATCGTCTTTTGCTTTGAACCACACGAATGAGCCAGTGATGCGATGACGAGTGTCGTTTTCGGCTCTCGTGATGGTGCCGATGACCGGGCGCTTCGCATCCATGTCTCGCATTGCCAAATATTCATCGATGTTTTGGAGACCGTAATAAGAAGCGTAGATGAGCATTAAGCACACCAACGTAATCGCAATTTCGGTTTTCGAAATCTTTCGTTTCTTCTCCATCAATGCTTTTTCGGACATATATAGGTGGAAGCCGAGGCCAGAAGGTGCCCGGCATCATTCGGCTAGGCTTTCGGCAAGGCCGCAAGTCGCGAAGTTACAATTGCGCGAAGGCGTTTCGACTCAATTTTTTTTATCATTTCTCGGCATTTTTTAAATGAAAAAGATTTTGGCAGCTCGACTTCGGGCAAGTGGGAAAAAATCCGCGAGCGCCCACCGCTTAAGTAGAATACATCAAGCAACGCTTTTTCGGGATCGGCAATGAGGGCGCCTTGGCTGCCAACTTCAGAAAATCCAAAGAAAAACTCGGGCTTCACGTGGTGAAGAGAGTACGAACCCAATGGCGTCTTAATTTGTTTTGTCCGGCCTAACGTCACGGCAAACACAGTTTCGGGGATTTGCGAAATCATTCTATGATGAAACAGGGCACTCAGCAGCGAAACGTACGTTGGCAAGGGAAACGCGAGATACTTGGCAAGAGAAAATGAGTCGACTTGCCCCACCAATATCCATCGCGATGATTTCATGCGCATTAGAATATGATCATTTTGCAAACGACCCAAGAGCTGACTCGCATGAGGAACTGAAATTTTTAATCGAGCGGCAACATCTCGCGTGGAGAATGACGGCTGCCCCATCGATATAATTTGAGAGAGAGCTTGTATCTGCGTCACTTCAGACTCTCTAAAAAAGTCAGAAGCTGGGTCTGCATCTTGTCCCAGACCGAGCGAGTATCGAAGTGCTCGCGGTACTCCGGCATTAAAAAGGCTGTAACTTGAGACTGGTACACGTCATAGCTCACCGACATTACGTTTTCGACCGCAAGTTCAACATCATCACGGCGGAAACGTCCTTTAAGTTTTTCGCTATTCACGTGCTTTTTTATTAAAAGATCTAAATCGAAAACGTCGCGAGCTTGGGTTTCGGCACGGCCAATGAGCGCCGCGATTTTTTGGACGACGGCCTCATCCAAAACATAATGCTGGCAAAGAACCGGTAGTAATTGATAGCGACTTACCAGTTCAGAATCGACAGC
>JAYTDP010000034.1:0-4200 GCA_043735865.1 Bdellovibrionales bacterium | reverse complement strand
CGTCCCCGCTGACTAATTATCTAAAGTCAGCGGTTTCTCGCCAAAAATAAAGAACGGACCGCTCGAAGACACGGTCACCTTACCGTGAGCCTGGTTGCTGAGCCCTAAAGATGTTACGGCATCGACGTAGCGCTTGGATTTAATCTGGTAATCGCAGAGCCCCTCGATAGAGAGCTCGCACTTTTCCATATTCACTAATGAAAATCGGCCGTTCAAGAAAAACGACCAATCGCCTGGCGAAAATGCCCAGATCACACCATTGAAATTAACGAAAGTTTCTTCGCGCTTTTTTAAAAGCTGATGAGCCTCGCCGAAATTGATTAGCTCGTGAGCGTTGTCGCCGCCCAAAAATCCGTGGGTTTCAATTTCGCGCACGCCTGACGGCAAATGCTTTAGAGCAAATGAAAAATCAGAATAGTCTTTTTCCGATGGTAAACGCACATCAATTGCGCCATCGAAAGAATCTCCATCGCCGACGATAATAGACCCGATGTCGGAGTGGCGCGCATCCGACAGAGGAGTCTCGAGTGCGACGACTTTCGAAATCTTATCTCGCCATCGAGCTCCGCGATCCACATAGACAGTAGGAATATCGGGCTTTAGCTCGATCAAGAAAGCCGAAATCTCTTCGGGCCCGATCATCAACACCCGTGAAGGGTCGCCAAAGCTTTCAAAAAATTTCGCATATTGTTCTGCCGGAGTCATTACTCTGGTTCTTCTTCAGACGTCTTAGGTGCCGAGTCGGCAGTACGGGCCTCGCCGAAAATTTCGCTTTTAAATTCTTCGCCGTTGTAAGAATAAATGCGGCCTTCGCCGTCCATCACCGTCGCGAGATTCACAGGTTTACGCCACAACTGAAAAATGTTTTCCATTGTCGCCTGCATGTAGCTCGCTTGCATTTCGACACCCTCGAACAAATGCGTGAGGAGCAATTCGCCCTGGTCTTTGAAGTTTCCGTCAACCACACTAATAATCGGCTGACCGAGGTTTGTGATCTGAAATAAGAATTTCTTTTTAATCGTCGAAAAATCGCGATTATCGATTTCGTACTGATTCGTGCGCTTATTAAATTTATAGACGAACATTTTATGTTCGCGACAGAATTCTTCAGTTAAAAATTCGTCGATGAACGTTACATCATTGTAGTTACGACGAACTTCGAAGATTTTCTGACGGCCGAGACCGGCTTTCGTGTCCCAGCTGGCTTTTGCCGCCATGTCGTTACACTCTTCCCACTCTTTTCCGAACTGCCCTTTATTCCACCGCTCTTCAATATCACGAAAAAGCTCAATGCCGATTTTGTAAGGATTAAATCCTGACGGAGGCATCACCATCGCGCCCGCATGCCGGTCAGCAAAGTCGATAATCTCGCAATCGTGCAAGATATGTTCAGTCATGATTTTCGAATGCCAGTACGACGCCCAACCTTCGTTCATGATTTTCGTCATGCCTTGCGGAGCGAAATAGTAGGCTTCATTGCGAATGATATTGAGAATGTCGTGTTCCCATTCTTCGAGAGGCGCATGATGGAGAAGAAACTTCAGGATATCGCGGTCGGGTTTATCGAGAGTAATCGGATGGTCTTCGACCGTCGATCCGTCATCTTTTATTCGCTTTTTGATTGAAGGCGCCCGGGGTTTGAAAACTCCATAGATATCGATCAAATTTTCGATCGATAGACAGCGATCAATAAAAGCCTCAACTTTATCCACACCCAAATCATCGACCAGACGGCGAACGCGAACTCCATGATTCGCCATTTGATCAATCATCTTGCGATTCGTTTGCGAGAACCATTGATTGTTCTTAAAGAAATCGCAGTGGCCGTAAACGTGGGCCATCACCAGTTTTTGATCGACGAAGTCGTTCGACTCAACCAAGTACGCGTAACAAGGGTCATTGTTGATAACAAGTTCGTAAATTTTTGAAAGGCCGTACTCGTAACTTTTCGAGAGCGATTCGTAGTCCATCCCGAAACGCCAATGTGGATATCGAACCGGAAATCCGCCACGCGCCGCCACTTCATTTAAATGTTGCGCCGGCACCAACTCGAACACCGTCTCGAAAAAATCAAGCCCTAGCTCCGCCGCCTTTTCGCGGATCGCATCTCGAGCGGTAAGCAGTTCTTTATTCAGGTTGGCCATTATCTTCCACGTCCTAAGAATTCTTTGATCGACTGCATGATCCTATCACGATTTTCGATTTTGCTCATAATCAGACGCTCATCGTTAATGAATGCCTTCTCTAAGTCTTTTAAAAACTGACCGCTGCCGTATTTACTTTCGACTTGGCCGTATCCGAATATATTTACATTGGGTAAGAAGAAGTCCTTTAGCAAACTCAGGCACACTCGGGTGTCCTCGCCGCTCCAGTTATCTCCATCCGAAAAGTGGAATGGATAAATATTCCACTCACGAATGGGATACTCTTCTTCGATTATGTTCTTGGCTAATTTGTAAGCGGAACTGATCAAGGTTCCACCCGACTCACTCGTCGAAAAGAAAGTTTTTTCGTCGACTTCTTTTGCCGCGGCATCATGAATTATGAAGCGAGTCTCGAGGCCTTTGTAATTTCGGCGCAACCAAGTGTTGATCCAAAAACTTTCAAGACGAACGATTTCTTTTTGCTCGTCGCCCATCGAGCCGGAAACGTCCATCATGTAAATCACAACGGCATTCGCTTGGGGCTTCGTGATTTTTTTAAAGGTCCGATACCGCATGTCTTCTTTGATTGGAATTACGACCGGATCTTCCGGATTGTACGTCCCGTCAGCGATTGTTCTTTTTAAGGCTTCTTTATACGAGTTTTTAAATAGGCGGAGAGAATTCGGACCCGTGGGTGCACGACCCGTGTACTTGGTTTTGACCGTTTCGACATTCTTATTCCCTTTCGGTTGGATGCGAGGGAGTTCGAGCTCTTCGCCAAGAATATCGGCTAGCTCCTCAAGAGACACGTCGACTTCGAGTAAGTGCGCGCCGGGAGAATCTCCGGCTTGGCCTTTGCCGTCGGCTTGCTGACCATTCATCGCTTCGCCGGGCTGGCCTTGGCCTTGCCCGACTCCACCCTGATCTTTCGGCCCATATTTAAATCGTGGAATTTCGATAGAAGGCACAGGGATTTTCACAAACTCATTTTCTTGTTTGCCGATCATCTCACCCTGGGTCACATACTTTTTAAAGTTATGCTTGATGCGCCCCTTGATGATATCTCGAAATCGTCTGTGGTCTTCTAAAATTGACGACATTACTTTTTATCTTTCACATCGCCTCTCGCAAAGATCCCCGTCACGTATTTCAAAATTTCGATGGCCGAAATTTCGTCGTAACCGAATTCTTTAATTAAGCGAGCGCGGACAAGTTCAATTTTTTCTTTCATCTCGGTGTTATCAACAACCGGGCTAGTCGTTGTGAGCTTGAAAGAATCTTTTTGATCTTCAAATAATTTGCGTTCTAAAGCTTTGGAAAGACGATCATTCGTTTTGTAGTCGAATTTCTTTCCTTCAAGTGCACGCTGCGACATCGTATTCATAATCTCGCGACGGAAATCATCTTTGCGAGACTCTGGGATATCAATCTTCTCTTCAACCGCGCGCATGAGACGCTCATCCGGCTCTTCATACTGACCCGAGTAAGGGTTGCGCACTTTTTCACCCGAAGTGTAGGCCTTCAAGTTGTCGATATAGTTCGCGCAGAGGCGAGCCAAAGCTCCTTCGTCCGCAGTCATCGCCTGCTGAACTTCGGCTTTAATGACTTCTTCGTATTCTTGGCGAACAACATTGATCAATTCGCGATAATCGTTTCGCATCTCTTCATTGTTCGCGAGACCCGCGTGATGTCGCAGGCCCGACTCCAGCTCGTTCAACACCATAAACGGATTCACCGAACCCAGGTTCGTCTGTTGCGCGATGATGATCGCGTTTGAAATTTTATCTTGAACGTAACGTGGAGATAATCCTTCGAAGCCTTCACGTTTCGCTTCTTTGCGAAGCTCTTTCACATTGTCTTCCGTGAAGTTCGGAAGCATTTTTCCGTCGTAAAGCTTCAGTTTTTGCAAACGCGTGAGATTCGCTTTTTTCGGCTTTTCAAGTCGCGACAACAGCGCCCACATCGAAGCCATCTCAATCGTGTGTGGAGCAATGCTCACACCGCGAAGACGGCGTGAATTGAAATCCTTTTTATAAATTTTCACTTCATGCGAATG
>JAYTDP010000033.1:0-6561 GCA_043735865.1 Bdellovibrionales bacterium | reverse complement strand
GTCGACATTATTCTCGAAGAAGAAAACGCTCTTTACTCATTAATTAAAGCGTATCGTACAGCCGTTAAATCGATGAACAAAGCGGTTCATAAAGTCGGGCAATCTCTGCAATCGATTCGCGATCGCATATGGGAATTACGAGATCGCCTCATCATGGGTCACCAGGCTCGTTTTTTTGAGTTAATCGAAGCGGGAGCCTATAGCGCTGACCGCAAAGGGCAGAAGCTCATTACTTTCTTGTCTCTTCTTGAGCTTGGGAAAATGGGTTTTATCTCGCTTTTCCAAGCGGAAAACTTTGAAGACATTCACATTGATACTTTACGTGTGATCGACCGCGATGTGATTTCTCAAGTCGAAAACTACGATGCGGCTAATAGCTTGGGTGACCCGTCGACTCTGATCGATCAGGGTGACGACGTGAATATGGCGCAAGAAGTGGCAGACGAAACTGCACGAGACGAAGCTGAGGCAAAAGCTCAAGCCGGATTTGATCTCGCACATGTACAGATGGTGTCGTCTGAAATTGCGGCGAGTGATTTGCTTCCGATTCTCGATCCGGTGATTGATGGTGAAGCAAATGTAATCGCGACTGAAAGTATGGACGCCTTTGATATGGCTGAAGGATTGACTGGCGAACAATCGGACATGATTGAGCAGTTCGATTCGATTAGTGATGGTAGCGACGGAGTGAGTGTCGACGACATTCAGATTCGCGATGAAAATGTAACTGGTGAAATTGCGACAGATGAAGACATCTTACTCGAAGAAATGAAGATGGCCGAAGAAGACCGCTTGAATGGGGAATTAGATAATGGCGAAGAAATCTAAAGATAAGAAAAAGAAATCCGCAAAGGCGGCGAAATCGAAAGATGTCGTGTCGCTGGCTGCTGATGCCGAAAACGCTCTCGCGAGTTTCGAAATGCAGAACTCCGAGGTCGATTTTGTAGGCGACGTGTTTGCGACTCAAAAAATTAGCATTCACGATTTCGACAATGAAATGGCGGCAGCTGCGCTTTCAGACAACGACGTCGTATCGAACGACGAAGAGGCGGCCGATGCGGCTGCGGACTCGAATGATAGCGAAATCGAGACAATCCTAGGAACTGAAGCTGAGCTGGATGACTTTGACCCAGCCGAAATCGACGGTGACGATCAAGATGAAAATGATCTTGATACTCAAGGTAGCCTCGATGGTCTTGAAGGCACTGAGCTCGCAGGTTTCGCTTCTGCTGAAATTGAAGATGTCGAAGAACTGCCGATCGAGAAAATTGCGTCTATCGTTGAAAGCCTACTATTTGCCAGCGACAAACCGCAAAGTGTTGCGATGCTAAAAACTGCGTTCGTCGGCACCAAAGTCAAATCGGCGGAGATTCGCAAAGCTCTGCAAGTTCTCGAAGTCCTCTACTTGAACCCCGATCGTGGAGTTGAGCTGTACGAAATTTCCGGCGGCTTCCAACTTCGCACGAAGGCCGAAAACGCTCCCTACATGCAGCGTACGATTAAAGCGCGACCGTTCCGACTTTCGGGTCCGGCGCTCGAAGTTCTCTCTATCGTAGCCTACAAACAACCTTGCGCGAAAGTGCAAGTTGACGAAATCCGTGGAGTGGAATCAGGACATCTCATGCGCGGCCTTCTCGAGCGCGGTTTGATCGCGTTTGGTGAGAAAAGCGAACTTCCGGGCCGGCCAATGTACTACGGGACGACAAAAAAATTCCTCGAGATTTTCGGACTCCGTCAAATTGAAGAGCTTCCGACTTTGAATGAAATTGATGAGTTGATCCCTGAAGGAATCGGCGAGCCGCCAGAAGAAAAGAAAACGTTGAGCGATGTGACTGAAGAAATGTCGCAAAATGCGGGCACAACTTATTCTGAAGGCGAAGAAGAGCTGCAGTCGATCTCGAGCGATCTACAAAATATTAATTTGAGCACGGCCTTCTTCGAAGAAGAGAAGAGGCGCACGCGAGACAAAAAAGATCTCGAAAAAGCGCAAGAGATCCGTGAGCGCCAGGTGATCGGCGAAGAAGTGTCGACACGCGAAATAAATTGGCTCGCAAAGTACGACAACGGTACTTTGTACGTGGCAAAAGAATTTCCGAAAGAGAAGTTTGCGAAAGCTGCGGCGGTTGAAGGAGAAGTCGTAGCCGAAGACACTGCTCCGATAGGGACTGCCGAAGTAGGCGAATCTCACGAAGTCACTCTCGCTCAAGTCGAAGCCGAAAGCGCGATCGATCCTCTCGAACAGGCTTTGCAATCGCTTCGCAGCGATAACTCTGAGACCGAAGGCGAATCCGAACCCGAAAGCGAAGTGTGAAGCCAGGCTGCCGAGGTCGAACGATCGCGAAAGTTGCTTTAAGCGCTTTCATCGTTTTTCATCTGGCCGCGGTTTTCATTTTACCGAATCCAGACTCTATTCTTTATCACGAAACGCAAAAAGTCGTTCGTGCGTACGGCACAATGTTTGGCATTCACACCACGTGGCGTTTCTTTTCGCCGAATCCACTCTTAAAAGTCCTTGAATACCGAGTGATCGGTTCGAAAACTGAAAATGCAGAGACTCGTCATCGGTTCCCAGAAAGCGTAAAAGAAGCGGGGAATCGCGAAGGTTTCAACCGCCTTATGACCTACGCAATGTTCATGGCGCAAAGTCATGAATATCTCGAAGCACATCTGCAGCCTTATATTTGCGCGAAGTGGCCCGACGCCACGAGTATTGAGTATGAAATTCTGGGCAATGAGTTTTCGCCAATTGAACGCGCACAACGTGTCGGTCTCGATCGCGCCATGCTCATGAAGCAAGTGCGAAATCCGGCCGGCGAAATCGAATGCTCTCGAAAAGAGGCGCCGCCATGAAGTGCTTGCGCGCGAAGCTTTGCAATTTGACGTCGAAGTGGGATCAGTTCTGGTTCGCCCCGGTGGATCTATATAATGTCGGGCTTTTCCGAATGTTGCTCGGATTTGTTTTGTTCTCAATGTATTGGGCGCGCTTTCAAAACGTGAAGCTGTTCTTTTTTAATTCGGGCCTCTTAAATTCGGATTCCGCCACTAGCATCATCCCTGAATATTTTCAGTCACCGATGCCAATTATTTTCCATTCTGATTTGGCCAATTATTGGGGTCACGTCGCTTATCTGATTTTGCTATTTCTTTTCGCTCTCGGGCTGATCGGGCGCTGGGGCACGTGGGCCATATTTGCATTGTCGTTAAGTTTCATGCAGCGCAATTTCCCGCTCGTGTATGGCGCCGATTTATTTGCGCATTTCTGGCTTTTTTACCTCTCTTTCATTAAGCACAATGAACACTGGTCGGTTTTGAATTTACGGGCCGGTTGGCGACCCTCATCATTACCCCAAGTAAACTCTGACATAGTCTCTTCAGCATTTATCCGGTTACTTCAAATTCAACTTTGCTTGTGCTACGCGTACACAGGCCTTGAAAAATTCAAAGGTACACAATGGTGGGAGGGGAGCGCCGTCTGGTACGTCGTCGGCATGCAAGATCTCGTCGCCGTCGATCTTAGTTTCATACGAAACGTGCCGATCTTAATTGCGCTCGTTTCGATGTCGACGGTTTTATTCGAGGTTTATTTTATTTTTGCAGTGTGGAACATAAGGCTCCGCCCATTCTGGCTCGCCTTCGGATTTATGTTTCACTTGTCCACGGCCGTGCTGATGACCCTTTGGTATTTCTTCTTAGTTATGACTTTGCCCTATTTATTATTTTTCGACCCACAAAAACTTCGTTTGTTTATAACAGGAACTTATGTGTCCTGGCGTTCCTATTGCTCCCATGTAAGGCAGAACTAAAAGCGTAAGCAATTAGTCGCTTTAAAAAAGCGCTGAAGCTCAATTTATGACAAATTGGGCGCGATCAGCGACTTCTTACAAAGGAGCCCAAATGCTGAAAGCATCACAAATTTTCACAGCCTTGCTGGTTGTGGCCACTTGCATCGCCTCGCAAGCGCAAGACCGAAATGAAGGCAAAACTCTAGGTACGATTATCGGTGGAGGTCTCGGTGCTGTTATCGGCGGCCGCCACGGAGATACCGGTGACACGATCGCGGGTGCCGCGATCGGTGCACTTGCGGGACGCGTAGCCGGTGATGCGATCGATGACGAAAATGATCGTCGCGACCGCTATGGCAATCGAGATGATGATCGATATGAAGACAGATACGATCGCCGCGGTCGCGATGATCGTTACGATCGCAGAGGCTCTCGATATGGTCGGTATTATCCGCAGTATCAATGCCAAGAGTATTTCTTGAATCGGTACCAACGGATTTTCGTTCTTGTGCATTTGCCGTCGGGGCAAATCGCGCAGAACTGGGGACCGGATTATTATGGTTGTATGCGTTCGCAAGAGTGGATGAATCGATAAATCTAAATTATCTAGATCAAAATGAAGGCGCGTCCGCTGGGCGTGCCTTTTTTGAATCTACGACGCACTCGGCCTTTGATCTGATTTCTCCAGCTCGAAATGGTCCCTTACTTGGCCGATTTAATCAGCAATTCACGAACAATAGAAATTTTTAACCCCAAACACGTGTACTTTAGCCCCGCGTAATGGCCACAATGGTCCGGAAATCACAATCTTTACTAGGGGATCCCTTGGCTCAGACATCGAAAATTCCGGTTCTACTTCGCGAACATTCTAACCAAATTTTAAGCGACTGGCTCAATGAGCAGTCGAAAACGATTGGACGAAAAGTTGACGAACAATCGACCAAAGCTCATTCACAGGAGTTTTTGAGACTCCTTCAAGCTGCCGCGGCTACCGGTCTTGATAAACAAGAGGGACCTGCCTGGGACAACTTGAGAGGTCTACTCGCCGAAGTTTCGGGTGAGCGAGGCCGCTCGGGATTCAGTCCAAGCGAGACCGCCATGTTCGTTTTCTCAATCAAACAACCATTATTTAATTTAATTCGCTCGGCGTTTGCGAAAGACCCAGAGCAATTAGCCGACGAATTGTGGGCGGCGACAACGCTCATCGATCAGCTTGGACTTCAAACTACCGAAGCCCATCAAAAATCTCGCGAAGAAGTCATTGTTCGCCAGCAACAAGATATGCTCGAGCTTTCAACTCCGGTTGTGCAGCTATGGGACGGCATTCTCGCACTCCCAATGATTGGAACTCTCGATAGCAGTCGCACTCAGGTCGTAATGGAAAGCCTGCTCGAAAAAATCATGGCGACCGGAAGTGAAATTGCCATCATCGATATTACGGGTGTGCCGACAGTGGACACTCTCGTTGCGCAATATTTGATTAAAACTGTGACCGCGGCACGCCTAATGGGAGCTGAATGTATTATCAGCGGTATCAGGCCGCAAATCGCGGCGACGATTGTTCACTTGGGTGTCGATCTCGCGGGTATCTCGACGAAAGCTTCATTGGCCGATGCATTCAAATTAGCATTGACCCGAACAGGCCGAACCGTGACGAAGGTTGTCGCACCGGTGCGCGGTTCGCATGTCACACAGGAAGTACGGACGTAATATGGAGCGAATTCCAATTTTAAAAATGGGAAGTTTCCTGCTCGTCACGATTCAGGTCGACATGCATGACAAGCTCGCGATGACGCTCCAAAACGATCTCACTGAGAGAATTGTTTCGAGCGAAGCGAAAGCTGTTCTCATTGATATTTCGGCGCTCGATCTTGTCGACTCTTTTATCGGACGTATGCTTGCGAGCATTGCGAGTATGGCGCGAATTCTCGATGCGCAAACCGTGGTGGTTGGCATGCAACCAGCGGTCGCGATTACTCTAGTCGAGCTCGGGCTTTCACTCGAAGGCATAAAAACCGCACTCAATGTCGATCGAGGCATGGCTTTATTAAGACGATCTTTAAACCTGTCATCAGATGAAGATTTACAGCTCTCAGAACAGATGTCAGATCTATCGGGAGGCGAACACCTCAATGCAAGAGCCGACGCTTGAAACGCACCCTATACGTACCCAAAGTGACATCGTAACTGTTCGTTTGCGAGTGAAAGCTCTCGCCGCCAAATTGGGAATGGGATTGGTCGATCAAACCAAAGTGGTGACGGCAGCCAGTGAACTCGCACGTAATACTCTTGATTACGGAGGAGGTGGCGAAGCTATCATCGAAACTTTATTAAAAGATCCGAAGACGCCCGGTATCCGCTTGGTTTTTGCCGACCAGGGGCCGGGTATTGCCGACGTTGAACTTGCTCTCACCGATGGATTCACAAGTGGTAAGGGCCTTGGGCTCGGCCTCAGTGGTTCAAAAAGACTCATGAGTGATTTCCATATCGAGACTGCCGTTGGGAAAGGAACTCGTGTTACCGTTACCAAATGGAAATGAAGTCTTCGCCAGAAGTTATTTTTTCGAAATAATAGAGACCTCGCAAATTGGCGAGGCCCGCCGCTTCGCTCAGAGAATGTGCGAAATACTCGATTTCAATGAAGAGCACACGGGCGAAGTCAGTATCGTCATCAATGAACTGGGCAATAACTTAGTCAAATATGGCATTACCGGTATGCTGACGCTTCGAGCAGATCGACACCCGAATCAAAATATCCTCCACATTATTGCTTACGATT
>JAYTDP010000032.1:0-13061 GCA_043735865.1 Bdellovibrionales bacterium | reverse complement strand
AAGTTATGTGAGAAGGCACCAAACAGTTTAGAAATATTTTTTTCTTTTAGACGAAGGCAAGATTCTTAAAACGTCACGATATTTAGCCACTGTGCGGCGGGCAATATCTATGCCTTCTTTTTTCAAGAGCTCGACGATTTTTTGATCTGATAATGGATTCTTGTCATCTTCGTTACTGACGAGTTCTTTAATTCGAAGTTTGACCGACTCCGATGCAACGGAGTCCCCGTCTGTCTTAGAAATTCCAGAGTTGAAGAAATACTTCAACTCGAAAATGCCTCGTGGAGAATGCAAATACTTATTCGTCGTCACACGAGAAACGGTCGACTCATGCATTCCAATGTCATTGGCAATATCACGCAAAATCATCGGCTTAATAAACGCTGCGCCTTTTTCAAAAAAGTCGCGTTGGTGTTTTACGATACTCTCAGCCACTTTATAAATCGTGCGCTGACGCTGATGAATCGATTTAATAAGCCAAATTGCCGAACGGAGCTTGTCTTGAACATACTCCTGTGTATTTTTTTGACCTTCGCGCTCGGGGCTACCCTTGGTCATTGCCTCAGCTTTTAATAAATTTCGATACAAATTCGAAATACGCAAACGCGGAAGACCGTCTTCATTCAACGATACGACGTACTCTTCGGCGACCTTGTAAACGTAAACATCAGGAGTCACAAATTGTGTGTCATTGACCACGAACTGTCGACCCGGCTTAGGGTCCATGCTGAGGATAATCTGGCTGACCTCAATGACCTCACTTAATTCGAGACCCATAACTTTCGCAATAGCGGGGTAGTTCTTCTTCTCAAGATCCGCCATGTGGTTTTGAATGATTGTTGTCAGATCTTTCGTATCTTCCTGGATATGCTTCGCCTGAATTAACAAGCACTCCTGAAGATTACGTGCACCAACCCCCGGCGGGTCAAATTCGTGCATAAACGGCAACATTTCTTCGAGATCTTGTACCGTAACGCCCTCTTCCTGAGCGATTTCTTCGAGAGGAGTTTGGATATAACCATCATCGTTTATGTAACTGATCAAAATTGAAATGATACCCGTTTCTTCTTCATTAAAGCCGAACATTTTCATCTGCCACATTAAGTGGTCATGCATAGTTTCAGTCGCCGAAATGATATTTTCGTAATTCATTACATCGTCGCTAAAGTCAGTCGGCTGATTGACGGGCTTATAAAGATTGTCGACGTAGTTTTCCCATTCGAACTCATCCTGTTTGGTCGGATCACTCGACTCGGGAGTCACGGCCGCTTCAGCTGTCTTCATATCGTCGGCAGTCTGGGCCTTCGACGAACCGTCGTCATCCGACGTTTCAATCACTTCTTCGAGAATTGGATTCTCATCGAGCTCTTTACGAATTTCAGTTTCAAGCTCAATGCGCGACAATTGAAGGAGCTTAATCGCCTGCTGCAACTGCGGGGTCATCCGCAACTGTTGAGACAATTTCATAGACATCTTCAAATGCATTGCCATTAGCTTATAAACCTTTCGTTAGAGACGAAATTTTTCGCCCAAGTAGAACTTCTTGGCGGTTGGATTCGATGCGACCTGCTCCGGAGTTCCTTCTACCTCAATTTTGCCATCTTTTAAGATGTATGCAAAGTCACAAATGCCGAGGGTCTCGCGCACATTATGGTCGGTAATCAAGACTCCAAGACCCCTGGACTTTAGTTGTTTGATGATCTCTTGAATATCGCCCACGGCAATCGGATCGATACCTGCGAAAGGCTCGTCGAGTAACAGAAATTTAGGATTACCCGCAAGTGAACGTGCGATTTCAACGCGGCGTCTTTCGCCGCCCGAAAGCGCATAACCGTAACTATTCTCAATATGTTTAATATTGAAATCGGCCAAAAGACCTTGAAGTTTTTCTTCGATTTCAGACGGCGGAGTGTCTGCGGCCTCGAGCGCAACCATCACGTTTTCGCGAACGGTCAGGCGCCGAAACACGCTCGCTTCTTGAGGTAGATAACTCAAGCCGACTCGTGCACGTTGGTACATCGGCATCTTTGTGATATCCGCGTCGTCGAGCAGAATCTCACCTGAATCCGGGTTTAAAAGTCCGACCACCATATAAAAACTCGTCGTTTTGCCTGCTCCATTCGGCCCAAGAAGCCCAACGACTTTGCCGCTTTCAATTTCAAATGAAGCATTGTTCACAACTGTTCGAAGTTTAAATTTTTTCGAAATGTCCTTAATGACTAAACGATTCATTTTGGTTTCTCCAAACGCTCTTTGCTGACTTTCACCTTCGCGTTCTTGACTTGGACTTTTTTGCCCCCGTTCAAAAACACAATTTCGTCGCCGCTCAATTCGTCATTCTCTTGAACGACCCGCGGACGGCCACGAAATACATATTTATCTTCGTCGAGAAAAATCGCGAGTTTTTCGGAGGTCGCATATTTGTTCACGTCGCTGACTTTGATTCCACCCTCGAGTTCGATGGACTTAAGCAAATCCGAATTTTTCTCGTACTTAAAAATAGCATCTGGGCCCGAAACACGCACGCCGCCCACGCTAATTTGAACATTTCCCGAGAATTGGACGCCTCTGGTCTTACCGTTGAGTGCCACTCTGTCTGACTGAATGTTCATTTTTTTCTCATTTTGCGTCTTCTGTGCGCTGACGCTGCCGCTTAGGTCGAGTTGGCCCTTTTCCATGTCGGCTTTCATCTCATTACCTTTAATGAAGAGGGAATGGCCGGACACATCGCGCGGCCCCGTCACTTCGACAAAATGCTCGCTCACTAACTGACGACTTCCAGAATTATACGAAACACTCTCTGTCTTAAAGGTATATCCATTCGAGGACTTCGTAACTACGTTGCCCTCAATTCGCATATTTTTCGTTTTAGGCTCGACCTTCCCTTTAGTGCCAGTGACGGTCAGCCTTACTCCGTCTTTGCCGAAGAATATAGCTTTCACTTGGTTCATCGCCAGAGCCTCGTCAGATCTAAATCCGACGGCTTTGTCGGCCCAGAGCTCCCACTCCTTCTCATCGTTTTCACTTTCAACAACGTGAACGCCATCCATCTTTTGCTGAATTTTGTCGTCCTTGAATGCATCATTTTCGAGAGACTGATCGGTCTCTTTTTTTGACACGTTCAAATCTTTGGGGGCAAGCACCACAATCTCAATAATGAGAGCGGCGAAAAGCGCGACTAAAAGTAGGGCTCCGACCCTTTTGAATACGACAGACATATGCCAATGTATCAAATTGAAACGAGGATGGTATGGTTTTGCGCTACTCGTTAAAGCAAGACTTAAGAATTGCTCTATAAAATCCGAAAAAAATTATATGCGTACGTGGTTTATTACTCTTAAAGAGCAAACGAAGGGTCCTTTTTCGCAAGACGAGATCAAATCTCTGTTGAACGATGGATCCTTGCCTCTTGATTGCCAAATTTGGGGCCGCGGTCAGACGGACTGGGTCATGGCTTCTAATTGGATGACGAAGCCAAGTTCGACGACTGCCGATGCATCAAATGCGAAGCAAGAACAAGCATGGCATTATGCTGTACAGGGCGTCAGCAAAGGGCCAATGCCCCGAGCCCAACTGGTCGCAGAACTTCGCGCCACTCATAAAAAAGACGAAGTCTTGGTGTGGACGAAAGGGATGAAGGCCTGGGCTGATCTTTTTGAATTTCACGATTTACTTGATGAAATCGGACTGAATCGCCGCGAGCATCCACGGGCCGCAATCGACGGCCAAGTCATACTTCGGCTTGAGGATGGAAAAACAATTATCGGACAATTAAAAACGATTAGCCCCGGTGGGTTTGGCGTCGGAAATATTATCGAGCCACTTTCAATGGGACAAATTGTTAACGTGGAGGTTCGCAGCCCGTTGCTGGGCGGAGACCCAATCACCACTCGCGCCACGGTTCAATACGTGACCGATACCGCATTTATCGGAATGAAATTTGTCAGCGTTTCGATGGAGAATAAATCAAGAATTCTCGAATATCTGCGCCACAGTGAATCCGCAGCACAAAGAGCGGCGTAATTACTGCGGCTTTTCTGCCGCGTCTTTTTTAGTTTCTTTTAAAACCGCAAAATTAATTTCAAAAACGCCGGCCTCGGTGACCGTATACATAATCTTTTTTAAAGTTAAGAAATCCAACTTTTTATCCGCCTGAATGGTCATGCGGCGGAATTCATCCGTCTCTGGGCTTGCAACCTTGTCGCCATTTTTGATTCGGTCAACGGCATCCCGCAACTGAGATGTGAGAGCGAGCTTATTTTTTTCACCGGCGGCAATTAACTTTTCAACTTCCGCGCGAAGTGGTTCGACCATCCAATCCTGTTGGGCCTTCACAGAATCTAAATCGATGACCGTCGTGTTATTCACTTTGACATCGTTTTTACCAATGATCACCACACCGGTCGGCTTTAGTTCTTTAACCTGGGCGGCAGTCGGAAGATCGACGCCTTCTGGAATTTCGATGACTTGACCGGTCGTCGCATAATTTTGGAGAAGGAAGACGACGAGAACCGTAAACATGTCGACCATCGCGGTAAGTGAAAGTATGGCAACGACCGAGCGCTTTCCACTGCCCTTCAACTTATTGTGACGATCGCGTCGTCCCGGTACATGAATTGGCATTACTCTACTCCTCCGGCCGTCGCGATCGAAACTTCTGGGAATCCCGCTTGCAACGTCATATCCATTGCCGTCACGAGATTACCGTATTCGATTTCATCGCCCATCGTAATAACGGCGTCGTTCTTGTCGGGATACAGACTCTTAATCGTTGCAAGTTCATTGAGAAGGCGAGGCAAATTATATTCGCCTCCCACTTTCGGAATATCGATGACTTGGCGGCCGATTGTCACTCGGTGACCTTCAGCCTTAACGTCGATACGAAACGGAATTTCGGCACGTGGGGGTGGTTCAATCTTATCGTCCGACGTCTTCTTACCGTAAATCGAGCTCCCGAGTTGAATGATAGAGACTTGGCTCCATACGGCTGTAATAAGAAGGAAGATAACAAGCACCGACATTAAATCGATGAACGGAACTAAGTTCACGTCCATTGTCGATTGCCTACCATTCTTACTTTCTTCTATATGAGCCATACGTCCTCTTTAGTCTTTCATTTTATCGCGATTAGCGGTCACGAGATTCATGAGAGTCATGCTGCTCTCGAGCATGTCGTTGACGGCTTTACCAATACGCATCTGAAAAAATCCGTAAGCGAGAATCGCGATGATCGCAACCAACAGTCCGAACGCCGTACAGTTCAGTGCTTCCGAAATACCTTTGGAAAGCATTGTTGCGCGCAAACTTTGATCGGCCTTGGCCACACCACCGAATGATGTAATAAGACCCGATACCGTACCCAAGAGACCAATTAATACGCCAACGTTACCGAAAACGGCAAGGAACGCTGTCCAGCCTTCAAGCTTCGGAGTTTCGCGAAGAACCGCGGCATCCATCGCCACTTGTACTTCTTCATCCGTGCGTTTGTTCAAAACTTGAACAAGGCCCGCTTTTAAAGTGTTAGTGAGTGGAGTTGGCTTGCGATCGCAAAACGCGATGGCCTGCTTCAGCTCGCCACGAAGAAGAAGACTAAATAAAGTCTCATTCAAAGTGACTTTGTCGATCGCCAAACTGTGAAGTCTGAAGAGTCGATCCACGATTAAGAACGCCGTCAAAAGAGCGACGATCAAAATCAAATACATCGCGCCGCCACCTTGGCAAAACGCGTGGAATATAAAATTCCCCTCGTAATTTACACAATGATCCGCAATATTAATTGCGGCTTGTGCCGTCTGTTCCGTTGTCTGTGCAAAAGCCTGATTCACAAATACCCCCTAAATTCTATTGTGCCGCGAAAACAAACGGAAACACTACACGGGCCACTTGGTCCGCTGGTGGTTCCGGAAACGTTAAACCTTTAATCTTATCTCGTACGCATGTGCCGAAAGCAGAATCTCCCGTTGAATTTGACTTCACGAGAGCATTTGTCGCGCGTCCGCGCTCTTCGATATCCCACTGAATTTCAACCTTACCGTAAGCATCCGAATTTCTTCGGAGTGCTTGGTCATAGCAATATTGGAAGAGCTTACGGTTCTCACGAATGACTCGGCGAATGGCCTCTTTGTCGATTGTTCCTGAGAAGGAAGCCGACTCACCCTCGACGTTGATATCCATGTTTCCTTTTTTACCGATACCGCCCGTGCCGAGACCGTAGCCGCCGGTGCCTTTGCCTTTTGTGCCGACGCCACCAATGCCGATGGTCGAAGTTCCCTTGCCTCCGCCAACGTCTTTCAAACGTCCGCCGAGACTATCGCCAGCGCGATTTTCTGAATTTCCTGCAGTACCCGTTGCCGAATCGGCGGTACCAATCAGCTCGCCCGCGCCCGATGTCGCTTGGCTTAAAGATTTTTGAGTTCCCTTAGATCCGAAAATTCCAAGTAGACCGGTTTTGCCAATATCTTTTGTTTTGATATTTGCAGATTCTTTCGGAGAAGTCTTAATTGCCGCACCCTGCGCGATTGAAGACGCCGGCTTATTTTTCGGAGCTACTTTTTCACTAGGTTTGATCGCAGCCGCCGTTCCCGGATCTTTTTTGGTTGTCGTCTGTACGGCTTTTTTCTTTTCAGCCACTTCAACAACTTTTTTCTCTTGCTGTGGCTCTTCGGTCACCATCACCACTTTTTTCGGTGGATTGAAAGTCACAGTCGCCCGACGGATCGGCTCGTCAACGAGGGCGTCGTTACCGTCGAGAGTTGATGGTGTGTACACCATCATGTAAAGAAAGAAGAATGCCGTCACGAGAACAGACATTATGATCGACGCGGTCTCGGACGCTGACATGTCAATCAATGAGCCGACTATTGGCTTTGGAACTTCCGGAGTGAAGCGCACGAAGATATTGAGCACATCACCGTGCAGCCCTAAACGTACAGTTTCGCCCTGGAGAAGGTCAAATTCGTAACCTGACTCGGCCTGGATCATGCGGTTCATGCGTTTTAAATCGGCAAGTGTCGCCCGCTGACCGTCTTTATAATAATCGCCCGTCATTTCAGCCGTAGCACATACGCGCACGCCCGCCGGTGCCAATTTCAGAAGAATGTGATTCTGTCTCGTCGTACCGATCAAAGGCACTACGATATCGCACTTCGGATCCGCACCCATCGATACGTTGCCCGCTTCTCGGAAGTGATGAGTCGCAATAATTCGATCTCTCCACGCTACTATCACTTCGACAACGGCGCCCTTTGAAGTCTTTAGAGTTTCACCCAATTTTTGCGCGCTTAAAGTCGCCGAACCCGCAGGAATCGGGTTAACCACCGGACGAAGAATATTCGAATCGATAGCCTTCGGCGGCTGGAGCGGAAAGCCCGCACTCGGCACCTTAGGAGCTGCCGGCGCTGGCCTCTGTTGTATGACAGTTTCCGACGGCGGTTCTGGGAGTTTCGCAATCAGGGTCTCAGACAGAACTTGAGTCGTCTGAACTGGCGCCGTTTTCGGCTTTGGAACACCGATGAAAAATTCAAGCTTATAAGGTCCGACGACGATTTCATCACCAGATTCAATTTTTTCGTCGAAAACTTTTTGGCCCGCCTTTAACGTGCCGGATTGCGAACCGAGATCGGAAATATAATATCCGTTATCTCTCTCTTCGATTACGCAATGGAGCGGCGAAACCCCTTCTTTGTCGAGAGTCAATTGCACGTCCGCATTTCGCCCAATGACGATTTGCGAATCTACAAACTGTTTGACGTTCTCGAGCTTACCGCCAAGGTAAACGCGTAAAAACACCGGCTGTTTCAATTGCTGCCCCTACCCCGTTGTATGCCTTCAGCTGTGCGATTCATCTCTGGTAAGAAATTTTCCCGCAACTTAATCAAACGCTTGAAATTGAATTGCTTTTTTTGGAGAAGATACATGAGCTCGGGCTTTTTCACTTCGCCCTCGATTAACTCGTCTTCAAAATTGATATCGGTCGTCTTCTTGCTCGCCGCAGCAGCCGACGCTTTTTTGTCTTGAGCCATTGAAGGCGCATTCGAAAAAAGAACGCTCGCGATTAGAATAAAAAGACTCAGGCGAAAAATCATTGTTGCACTTTCTTTTCTAACTCATCGACTTGACGAAGAACTTCACGTTCCTCTGTCATTAATTTTAGTTTACTGAGTACCCGAAGCGCATCTTTTTTCTTTTTAAGAACCTCAACTAATAGAATCGAATAGTTAAAGTAAGGTTCTACACGTCTGGTATTGGAGGTCAGAATCTTCTCGAAAACGTCTTCTGCCTTCGAATTCTCCCCTGTGCCCATAAGAGCAACCGCGTAGTTGTTCGCAATCTGTACCGCGTAATCTGAACCTCGACTAAGGTCGGACTTCGTGTCACTGTAACTATCTTCAAGAGGAGAGAGACTTCGCGTATAGTCGCGATGCTCGAGATAGATCGAAGCCAAATTGCTCGCCCCGATCCGGTAATTTGATTTCAACTGAATAGCTTTGCGGAAGCTTTCGAGGGCCAACTGGGGTTCGTTCTCGGCCAAATATATCACACCCAAATTGTTATGGAGCGCCGGCACATCCGGATGATCCTTCATGGCCCGCCGAAAAATCGTTTTTGCGATTCCGAACCTTTTAGTTTCTGCATAGAAAACGCCGAGGGTATTCAGAGCTTCAAGGTTTCGGGAATCCTTCGCTAAAATTTCTGAAGCTACTCGGACGATCGAAACTTCGGATTTACTTTTGCGAGCGTCTGAGAGTTTTTTGAGTTCTGCGTTTTCAATTCGCGCGGCCGGCGGCGGAGGAGTTTCTTCATCCTCTTTCTTGGCGGTCACTGGCGATTTTTTGGGCTCGTTTGCCGTAGCCGAGTCATCGAGGGTCAACTCGTCTTCTCGGCCGTTCTTTTTAAGTTCGCGTGTTGTTTTCACCGCGCAAGAACATACAAAAGTGAGACTGAGCAAAAGGAGCGAAAGTTTTCTCACATTTCCATCCAATCCGGCTCTTTAGTGAGGAGTACGCGGGTATTCATTACCGGTGCGACTTCTCCTTTTAGTTGAGCGAGACCCTTTTGAGCCGTGTTGATCGATGGAGTGTAGGCCTGCAATTCAAATCCGCGCGAGATTGCAAGCTGATAACTTGCAACAGCTTGGTCTCGGAATGGAATTGCAACTTTAGCTACGCCGTCCCTGTACTGCTTCGTTTCGTCAGCAGTTAAACCTTTTGGGATCGGCGATTCAATTAGAGTCGTATACATATGGTGGAGTGCTTGTCCCTGAAGGGTGAGCGCCGCGACGATTTGATATCCATTGTCGTAGGCGATTACTTTTTTAAGTTCTTCTTGGAGTCGGCTTAATAGTTTTAATTTTTTCTGAACGGCAGCGCCCTGCTGAGCCGGGTCTCGTGGAATTCGGAGATTAACAAATTCTGGATACGCTCTGCTTACGAGTTTATACTTGGCTTCCGCTGCAAAGGAGACCCCAACCACCTGTCCGCGACGCGCGAGTCTCGATTGAACGGCGACAGTCTTTTCAAACCATTCATCGGTTATCTTGATATGACCGCGGCCTTCGTGAACTTTTGCAATCCGGTAATGGGCTTCGACAATCAATGCGGCATTCGAAGAACCGCTATTAATATATTTCTCATAGTTTTGGTTAGCCTGATCCCATCGGCCCATTCGTTCATAAAGTCGTCCCAACAAAAAGTAGACTTCAACTTTATCGCGATTTTTTCTCTTTTCGAAATATTTTTCGTAGTTATGTACGGCGCTGGTGTACTGGTTCATTCCGTCGTAGATAAGTGCAGCATTGTAATAGAAACCTTCGGATTCCGCGTCTTTCGGGTTTTCATTCGCGTAGGCCTCGAATAACTGGGCGGCCTTCACATACTGACCAGTCTTTTCATATAAAGCGGGCAAAAACCGGGACGATTTCTTACGAAGGTCATCATTTTCTTTTCGCTTGTCACTCGCGATTAAAGTATACATCGCGATTGCTTTCATAATATTGCCTGCACGCTCGTAATTGACGCCGGAGTTAAAGACCGCCGAAGTTGCGAGCCCGTTCGCACGATTTTTCATCGCAAAAGATTCATAAGCCTGACCCGCGCCCGCATAATCTTTTTTGTCTTCGAAATTTTTTGCCATCTTGAAATCTGTTCGTAACTTAATGTCTTTGATCTGCGCTCCAACGTCAGAACGGGCGAGCTCGGGAACCTTCAAGATGTTGTCGGCAGCAGCCAATAGTCCCGGGTAGTCATTTTTCAAATTATAAATGTCGAGTAAATGATTCGCCGAAAAGCGGGCCAGCTCAGATTTGGGATGATTTTTAATTATATCATTGAATATTTTTATCGCTGGATCGAACTGATTATAAAAGTAATAGAGCGTACCGAGGCGATACTTAACGTTTACAACATTGTCGCCTTTCGGATTCGTGTTCAAATATTTTATCGCCACCTGTTCAAAATTTTTCACGTCAGGCGAGAACTCAACTGGCTGGGTGCCTTCGCCGACTACCGCCTTCAATTGTTTTTCCGTCGGCAACTTCTTCTCGTATGCTAAAAGCGAATTCAATAATGACTTTTCCGCATAGGCACTCTTTGGCGCGTTTGTATAAACCCAACTGTAATGAAACGACGCTCTTTCGTAATCGCCAATGTCGAAAAGCAATTCCCCGAAAAAGAAATGCATTTCATCAAGTTTTGGTGATGAATTGAAAGTTTTAAAATAGAGTTCATAGCCTCGCTTAGCATTCGCTTGTGCATTTGGCGTGCGAGCATTTTGGGCGTTTTGATGTTGCTGAAGGACATAATTTCGTAGCGTCGACTCCATAACCTCGGTTGCTTTGGCCAACAAATCTTTCTTGTCAGAATTTGATTTCTGCCATTCGCTCCCCGGAGCATAGCCGTCGATCCAGATATAAAGTTCTTTGATGAACAGGTCGGTTTGACCGGCTGCCTGGTACATTTTTACGATGTTATGCTGATAATCAAACGCGCGAGGAGCCATCGGCGCCTCTTCGATCAACTGATTGAATAATATTTTTGCCGACGAGCGATTTCCGGTATCCATATAGTACTGAGCCAGTTTTCCTGTATTCGCTAAAGCCGATTTCTTTCCGACGACCTCTTCAAAATATTCACGCGCCTTCGAAGGATCTCCCGCTTCGGCGTAGAAAACGATGAGATCTTTCACCGCTTCGGTCGCCAAGCGAACGCGACTCACTCCCGCGCCTTGCTCGCCGGCAGTTTTGCTACGGCGCCCATCCAAGATCACTTTTTCGAGAAGCTTTAAGCCGACTTTTGTATTCTGTAATTTATAGTTACACCAGGCGGATTTATAAAGTCCGAATGAATAGAGACGGCCTTTTTTATCGGCAACAACTTTATTATAGTTAGTCAAAGCCTCGGCCCATTTCTCAGCGTCAAAATTATATTCACCTAGTGCAAAGTAAGATTCGCTGACGTATGGGCTCTCGGGATATTCTTTAGTCAGACGGATGTAATAAGTCTGACCGGCCTTTACATTGCCGATCTCAAAGTAGTTGTAACCTAAGAAAAAGAGCGCTTGATCCATTTTGGAATCTTTGGGGAAGTCGCGCACAAACCATTCGTAGAGCTGAATAGCCTTCTTGTTGTATTCGAGACTTTGGTTCAAGACGAGCTTTGGTTTTGTCTTCGTCTTTCCGCTTAAAAATTGTTCCATTTCCTTATCGTGTTTCGTCTGAATTCGATATTCAATTAGGCGTGCTTTTTCGACGTACAACTCCGCCAAACGAAGCCAGAGCTCTCCTCGCTTTGTGCTCTTGCGGTACTGCTGTGTCAGCTTAAACAACTGATCGATTTGCTCATCGAGGACGTGCTCGAGTTCGGCTTCGTCACTGTTCTCAGAATAGTAGAGCTCTTTCGAGCGAGGAGGTTTCACGGCGCGTAAATTTACATTTTTTACCGGCGCCGAATCACCGGCAGACGTCGGGAGCGCACTCTTCTGCTTATTGAACTTTACGGTTTCCGCTTTTTTTTCAATATTATTTAAAATGTCCCCGATAGTTTTCGGCTTCGACATGGCGGATGCAGGTCGTGTAGCAACCGGCTTCTGCTTTACCATCGTCTTCTTTTTACGTGGAGCCGCATTCGCCTGACCAAGCAAAACGTTGCACAAAACGAAGATTGCGAAGTAAGTCTTTCTATTCACAGCTTTGCGTACCCACGTAGTGATAATTGCCAATCTCATCGAGCCAATATTCGCCTCGGAATGTCCAATATTGATATCCGTTTTGAACATAGAAATCGCGCTCTTGATTGTCGTTAACCTGACTCGCAGGGAGTTCTTTTCCAGCGACGCGCTTTTTCAATTGTTCTTTTCTACCGTTTATCATTTCGTATCGAATAAACCCTTCTTGCTCGAATAGATCCACGAGTTCAGTGCGGATCGTGATCATATGGGCACGTACTTGGCGCCCCGCTTTGGCGCGCGCGCGCTGGAGCCGACGCTCAATTGTTTGCCGAGCGTATTTGCCGAGCGAAGAGGACTTCCACGAGGCTGGCATAGAATTGATTTTGCGTCGCTCTTCCAAAAGACGTCGGATGTACTGGAATGAGCGCTGAAAATCTCCTTCTTTCGTGATTTTTTGAACGACTAGCTGAGGTAAAGCCGTTTTCGTCGCGGCTGCCTTACCTGAGGTATTTCGAATAGAGCGAATAATGTCATTGAAGTAAGCAATCGGATTCCGTGTCGCCGTTAAATAACTATCAACATCTTTATATAAAGGGCGATACAGACGGTTAAAGAGATTCATTACCTTATCCATCTCGTCATATTGGCAGATGTAGAGATAAACGATTGATCGCAAAAGCAAGGATTCAGGCAGGTACGCATCTTCGTAATATGGCGAATGCAAACTTTGAAATTGACTGAGTGCCGATCGGAATTTACCAGTGCGCAACATCGCCCAGGCACCTTCAAACAAAGTATCGTGCCAAAGCGGCGTATCTCGCGGAACCGCGCGATACGCTTCGATAGCTCCATCCCAATCTTTTTTCTGATAGAGTGCGCGCGCCTTACCCATGAGGGCA
>JAYTDP010000031.1:0-3117 GCA_043735865.1 Bdellovibrionales bacterium | reverse complement strand
GGTACTTGTCACGTTTCGCTTGCTTTCAATCCTTCCCATCTCGAATTCGTGAATCCGGTCGCAAGCGGTTTAGCTCGCGCGAAGCAACGTCGCCGTGAAGATACGAAAGAACGCAAAAAAGTTGTGCCCGTGCTCATTCACGGAGACGCGGCATTCGCCGGCCAGGGCGTTGTGCAAGAGACTTTGCAAATGTCACTTCTCGAGGGTTACAAAGTTGGCGGCACGATTCACATTATCATTAATAATCAAGTTGGTTTTACGACGAGCCCACGCGATGCGCGCTCAACTCGTTATTCTTCTGACGCGGCAAAGTCGATTAAAGCACCTGTTCTTCTGGTAAACGGAGACGACGTTGAAGCCTGCGTCAGCGCACTCGACATCTCACTTCGTTATCGCCAAGAATTTAAACAAGACGTCGTCATTGATATGATTTGCTATCGCCGATACGGTCACAACGAAGGCGATGAACCGGCGTTCACTCAGCCTGTCATGTACGACGTAATTAAAGGGCATCCGACTTTAAAAACCATCTATGCGGCTCGGTTGGCCGACGAAAACGTTCAGACTGCCGCTGAGACTGAGGCCAAATACCAAGAGAAAATCGACAATCTCCAAGTGATTCTTGAAAACGCTCGCAAAACGCCTCCCGAATTTAAACCGGCTGCTTTCGGCGGGCTTTGGAAAGGCTTACGCCGTGGACGCGTGGAAGACTTCGACAAGAGCTTCCCGACTCCTTTCGATAAGAAAGCATTGCTCGCCGCGAGCGAACACTTAACTTCGGTGCCGAAAGATTTCAGTGTTCACCCTAAACTTGTGAAGTTGATAGAAGCGCGACGTAAAATGATCGAAGACAATGCAGTCGACTGGGGAATGGGTGAACTTTTGGCTTATGCCAGTTTGCTGAGCGAGGGCACCTCGGTGCGCCTATCAGGGCAGGACGTCAAGCGCGGCACGTTCACTCACCGTCACTGCGTGTATTTCGATACTCATAATAATCAAGAGTTTTCTCCTCTCACGCACGTCAATCCGAAAGCAGAATTCGTCGTTTACAATTCTTTGTTGTCCGAGACGGCCGTTCTGGGATTTGAGTATGGCAACGCCATTGCCGATCCGACATTCTTAACAATTTGGGAAGCCCAATTCGGCGACTTTGCGAACGGGGCCCAGGTTATCATCGATCAGTTCCTTTCAAGTGGCGAAGAGAAATGGGCGCGAATGTGCGGCCTTACATTACTTCTTCCGCACGGATACGAAGGCCAAGGGCCTGAACACTCGAGTGCTCGCCTCGAGCGATTTTTGCAGCTGGCTTCAGTCGACAACATGCAGGTTTGTAATTTTACGACGCCCGCTAATTTATTCCACGCGCTGCGAAGACAAATGAAACGCGATTTCCGCAAACCACTTATAGTGATGTCGCCCAAGTCATTACTTCGCCACCCAAAAGTAATTTCGACATTAGAAGACCTCACTCAAGGGGGATTTCAAGAGGTGATCGGCGATCCATTAGTGCAGGATCCAAAAGTGGTTGAGACTTTGATTTTATGTTCAGGCAAAATTTACTACGATATTGATAAGGCTCGCGAGACAAAACCGAATAGTAAACTCGCCGTCGTGCGTGTTGAACAAATTGCGCCGTTTCCAAAAGTGTTTTTAACTCCTTACCTCAACGGCTATCCGAAATTAAAGAAAATCGTATGGGCCCAGGAAGAATGCCAAAATATGGGCGGCTATCAGTATGTCGAATCTCGCATACGTAAGCTGATGGATGAGCTCGGACTTAAGAAAGTGGACTTCGAATACATCGGCCGGCCAGAGCGTTCGAGCCCCGCGGTCGGGTCACCGAGAGTCCACGCAATGGAACAAGAAGAGATCGTCACCAAGTGTTTGAACAGCTAACTAAAGTTATCTTATTTTTAAGGAGCGTTTCGTGAAAGCAGATATCAAAATACCAGCCGTCGGTGAGTCGATCACAGAAGCGACGATCTCTCAGTGGATGAAGAAAAACGGCGACGCGGTCAAGCGCGACGATGTTTTACTAGTTCTCGAAACTGACAAAGCGAGCGTGGAAGTCGTGGCAGAAAATGCCGGCGTTTTAAACGTAAAAGTTCAAGAAGGTCAGACCGTCGCGATCGGATCGGTCGTTGGCTTCATCGATTCTGATGGCGCGCCGACATCGGCTTCTGCTCCAGTGGCTGCGGCCAAACCGACCGCGCAGCCTTCTGCAAAACCATCTGCCCCGCCCGTTCCTCCCCCGAAAGCTTCCACTCCACCACCTCCGTCAATGACAAGTTCCGCTTTCCAAACGACATCAACCTTAAGCCCAGCGGTTCGCAAACTTGTGAGCGAAACGCAGTTGGATCCAGCGAGCATTACGGGCACAGGTAAAGACGGCAGATTGACCAAAGGTGATGTTTTAAGTGCGAACGTTGGCCCAGCGGCGCGTGGACCAGCGGTACCAGCAGCACCGGCGGCGAAAGCACCGGCGGCACCGACTCCTCTACCACAGGCACGTGTTGGCGGCGGCGCAAATGAAACTACCCGCGAACCAATGTCAAAAATTCGCCAAACTATCGCGAAGCGATTAGTAGAGGCTCAAAGCACGGCTGCGATTCTTACGACTTTCAATGAAATTGATATGAGCCACGTGATGGAACTTCGAACCAAATACAAAGATCAGTTCGAGAAAAAGCACGGCGTGAAAATGGGATTCATGGGCTTTTTCGTCAAAGCTGCGATCTCAGCGCTCAAAGCATTTCCGAAAGTAAACGCTTATATCGATGGAACTGATCTTATTTACCATCACTACAATAATATTGGGATCGCCGTCGGAACAGAAAAAGGCCTCATGGTGCCTATTATTAAAAATGCCGAGGCGTTGTCGCTCGCCGAAATCGAACTCTCGATTAAGCATTATGCTGAAAAAGCACGGGACGGTAAAATTACGATCGATGATCTCAATGGCGGCACGTTCACAATCTCAAACGGAGGCGTGTACGGCTCTCTCATGTCGACTCCGATTTTGAATCCGCCGCAAAGCGGGATATTGGGCCTTCATAAAATTGAAGAGCGTCCAGTCGCGATCAACGGAAAAGTCGAAATTCGACCGATGATGTACGT
>JAYTDP010000030.1:0-3394 GCA_043735865.1 Bdellovibrionales bacterium | reverse complement strand
GTAAAAGCACCTTCTTTTTGCCACCCGATATTTTGCGGGCCGAATTCGACATTCATATCAAGAATGGCTTCGGCAACCGCTGGCAAAAGAATGGAACTGGGGAATATCACGATTTCCGGAGTACGCGCTGCTCCTGCGACCGCATGCACAGAATCTTTGGCGAGGGCCGCACCTTCTTTTATGGCGATGGTCGTAACCAGCGCTTCCCACTCTTTGAAAAAATCGCGCGCTTCTTTGACGGACTTAAACATTTTCCAGTTTCCGGCCGCGATTTTTTTGCGCATATGTTCCGCCCTTAATTAATTTGTAAATACCATCTACGTGGTCGGAGTGTGGAGTCGTAATGCTTCGACTCCCGGAAGTTTATCGCCCTGCAAGAACTCGAGACTCGCGCCCCCACCCGTTGAAATGTGAGTCACCTTGTCGCCGTATCCTGAAGCATTGATAGCTGCAGCAGAGTCTCCCCCGCCCACAACCGTAATGCCCTCAGATTCAGCCATCGCACGTGCCACGGCGAACGTCCCTGCGGAATATTCTTTAGTTTCAAAAATACCCATGGGGCCATTCCAAAAAATAGTTTTCGCGGATTTCATTTCATTCGCATACAGCATCGCTGTCTTTGGCCCGATGTCGACGGCGATATCACCTTCGCTCATGGCCTCACCTTGAGTCTTACGAGCGGTCGCCACATCAATGACGTTTTTTACAACAAGATGATCGATCGGGAGCAAAAGCTTTTTGCCCCTGGCTTCCATACGCCCGATGAGGTCGGCTGCGTATTTTACTTTTGTTTTTTCGACGAGCGAATTTCCCACTTCGATGCCCTTAGCTGCCAAGAAAGTGTAAGCCATTGCGCCACCGATCATAATGGTATCGGCTTTTTCAATCAGCTGTTCGATAACGCCGATTTTGTCGCTGACCTTGGCACCGCCGAGAATCACCACGTATGGGTGTTCGGGCATAAGAGAGACTTTGTCGAGCATCTCGATTTCTTTTTTCATCAAGAAGCCGATGCCTTTTTGCTTGATGAGGGAAGGCAAGAATACGATCGATGAGTGAGCACGGTGACTCGCACCAAACGCGTCGTTGATATAAATATCGGTATAGGCGGCCATTGATTTTGCGAGGCGCTCACCGTTTTCGGTTTCGTCTGCGTTGAAGCGTACATTCTCGAGAAGAATAATTTGATTTGGTCGCAATGTTGGCAGCAAAGATTTCGGCGCATCACTTTTTGGATCGTCGACTAAAATTACTTCTTTATCCAGTAGTCCGCCGAGTGCTTCAGCGACCGGCTCGAGCGTGAATTTCTCGCGATCGTCAGGTTTGCCCTCAGGGCGCCCCAAGTGCGACGCGATAACCAGCTTAGCTCCGTGATCGATGGCGTATTGAATAGTGGGCAGCGCCGCCTGAATACGAGTCATGTCGGTGATCTTGCCATTTTTCATCGGGACATTGAGATCGAGACGCAAAAATACTTTTTTGTCTTTCAACTCAAAGTCTTCAATCGATTTGATGCCGGTAAGGCTATTACGAACAATTGCCATTATAAACCTTTGTCCGCCATGTAGAGAGCCATGTCGACCATTCGGGTTGAAAATCCGTACTCATTGTCATACCAAGCAAAAACTTTCGCCATTCGCGGGCCCATTGTCATCGTGCTCAACATATCAACCATTGAACTCGGCTCTTCACCGATAAAGTCAGAACTCACGAGGGGATCTTTTTCGGCCCACAAGATACCTTTCATCGAGCCATCGGATGCCGCTTGGAATGCTTTGTTGATTGATTCGACTGTCACATCCTTTTTCGTTTCGACGACTAAATCGACAAGGCTCACGTCAGGAGTTGGAACACGAATCGAAATTCCGTTCAATTTTCCGTTTAGATCAGGAAGCACGAGACCCACCGCTTTTGCGGCACCGGTCGTCGTTGGAATCATAGAGAGAGCTCCCGCACGCGCGCGACGTAAATCTTTGTGAGGGGCATCGAGAATCGGCTGATCATTTGTGTAAGAGTGGATCGTGGTCATAAGGCCGCGCTCGATTCCAAAAGCATCGTGAAGAACTTTTGCTAGAGGAGCTAAACAATTCGTGGTGCATGAAGCATTGCTAATGACCGTGTGATTTTTCGGATCGTACTGCTCATGATTAATTCCGTACACGACCGTGAGATCAGCGTTGGTCGCAGGGGCCGAGACCATCACTTTTTTCGCGCCGGCCGTGATGTGCTGGCTGGCACTTTCTTTGTCGGTAAAAACGCCGGTGCATTCGAGGACCAAGTCGACGCCCAACTCTTTCCAAGGCAAAGTTTTTGGATCCTTTATTTTTGTGTAACGAATGCGCTTACCGTTGACCGTGATCGAAGTTTCGTCATGGCTGACTTCACCTTTAAAGCGGCGATGGGTGCTATCGTATTTTAAAAGATGGGCTGAGATTTTTGAATCGGTCAGATCGTTGATGGCAACGATCTCCATTTTTTCGAAACCCGCGCGAAAAAAAATACGGCCGATGCGACCGAAACCGTTAATTGCGACTTTTATTTTTGCCATTATTGCCACTCCATTTTTCGAAAGAGACCGAGAGCGTTGTTACGAGTTGCTTCGGACAAAGTTTCTAAACTTATATTTTTTAAATCCGCGACGACTTGAGCCGTGTGTACCATCAGTGCCGGATGGTTTTTTGTGCCACGAAACGGCACGGGAGTCAAAAAAGGCGCATCTGTCTCGAGGTGAAGTCGGTCGAGAGGAACATACTTGACGACCTCGCGTAAGACGTCCGCAGTTTTAAAAGTGACTACACCACTGATGGAGATGTTGTAGCCAAGATCGAGGCCGCGTTTGGCTAAATCCATCGTTCCCGTAAAACAATGAAAAAGACCGCGCACTTTACCTTTGAAGGCTTCGAGAACTTCGATTGTGTCGTCTTCGGCGTCTCGAGTGTGAATCTCAATGGGCAAATCGTTTTCTTCAGCAATTTCCATTTGGCGGCGGAAGACTTTTTTCTGCACTTCATGTTCTGAATGAGAATAATAATAATCGAGTCCGATCTCCCCGATGCCGATAATGCGCGGTTCTTTAGCGCCTTTTTGGATAATGTCTTCGCCAACTTGGTCATAAGTTTTAGCGTCGTGAGGATGAAATCCAAGGGTGCCATAAACTTCAGGTGCGTTCTCGCGCGAGTACTGAATGACCTTTTCGAGGTCATCGTGACCTGTGCCGATCGTAATCATGCGCTCGACGCCATTTGCGCGCGCTTCCTTCAGCGCTTCATCCATATTCAGTTCGAGCATGTTGATGTGCGTATGTACGTCAATCCAGCGAAGCATGAGTCCCATTCCTTAAATAATTTTCGAACGCCAGATTGTAGTCGGCGTTCGCCTGAATATCTCGTTCGAG
>JAYTDP010000029.1:0-3453 GCA_043735865.1 Bdellovibrionales bacterium | reverse complement strand
GAGTACCGTTGTGCAGTGCAACTACCTCCGGAGGTAGTTGCGGCGCGTTCAATAACTGCGCCTGCAGCAGCGCCGCTTTTTCTTCAAGTGTCTTCAATGGTAAAGAAAAATAAAATTGCAGACCCTCGAGCGCCAATTTTTCAAAATCTAATACGCGCGCCTTCTGCTCGGCAAAATCCAACGGCACTTCGAAAATAATTTTCTCGCGCAATAGTAATTCGAACTCATCGACTTTATCGAGTGTAGTCGGACTTAATGACTCAGCAGTGATGGCACTGAAGCGCCCACGTTCGCCCATCAAAGCGATGGCGCATCCGTCGAGTTGCGAAGGCGGCATTTGAAGGATGCGGATCTCATTGCGGTCGGTGTTGCGATCAAGAGGCTCAAACAAATGTTTGTTGTGACTTAAACGAATTCGGAAGATGTTTTTTTCGGCCAGCTTTAGCAACAGACTTGCCGGCTGATAAATCTGCCCAGTGATCGGATGATCGTCAGCCAAAAACACGATGCCGGTTTCTTTGTCTAAAGTCTCTATCCACGCAAAATCGTGAGTCATCTGCTCAAATGACAAAGCTTTCCCTTCAAGTCCCGATTTAGACAAAGATGTAATCGCCAAATCGAAATGAGGGTCGAGGTTTTTAAAATAGTAGAATTTCTTTTTCATCGAGAATTGCTGGTAGAAACCCAAAGAACATTCGAGCAACGCTTGTACGCAATTCGAATAAAGACGAGCTTGATTTTTTTCGCCCATCCCCAATACCGCAGTTAATTTTTCGTTTAAGACTGAAAAGTTCCCTTGGCGGTGGAAGGAGAAATGCATAAGACCCTTTTAATAGCGGCGGACCGCTATATTCCCGCTTTGTGGCGTTCGGTATCGTCGAGGCGCGAGAGAACTCCACCCTTGAGATTTGCACGGTAAGCGAGGTGCTGGATATCATAATTAAAGTTGCCGCCAGCAAGAGCCGGAGTTTGCCACTCAGGCCCCATGCGAACCGCATCGACTGGGCAGGCCTCTTCGCAGAAACCGCAGAAAACACAGCGAAGAATATCGATTTCGTACGTAGTCGGAAATTTTTCGACCGCTGGGTCGTCGTGCTCTGAGGCCACGATCTTGATGCAATTCGCCGGGCAGTTAGTCGCGCACAACATGCAAGCCGTACATCTTAGTGATCCGTCTTTTTTTACCGTTAAAACATGATTGCCCTTAAATCGCGGGCTGTAATCGTATTTCTCTTCGGGATAATTGAGAGTCAGCATTTTCTGAGGAGCGATGATGTTCTTCACCATCTTTTTAAAGTTGAGTCCCATGCCCGAGAGAATTCCGGGCAAGAACCACTTCGATTTTACCTCGACACGGTTAACTAAACTCACATCGCACCTCGTGCTTTGATCAAATAGTTGGTTTTGAGGTGATCAGTCTCTTTGGGAATAGGACGTAAATTCATATCGAGCTCTTTCCCCGTCATCAAATTCACAGCGTCTTCGAGAGTTAAAGCAGACGCGACGTAAGTTGTTCCGCGTTTTACTTTTTGTTCGACACCCTTGTAGTTCGTGTAAGTGCCGGATTTCTCGAGATACACTTTCATCGGAATTTGATACGTGCGAGTCATGACATTATCGAGCGCTTCGCTTTTCGCTGCCGTAAAGAACACGAGATTTTTTGCTTTCGCGAAGAGATCAATACGCGTTTGCAAATCAGGGAAAACCGAATTGTTTTCTGGTCCCGCTACAAACAAGGTATCGATTTCGCCCGCGCCTAATTTTTTTGTAAGATCAGCCCACTCGCCGCCCGCGCCTAAAGACTTCAACTGTGCTTTTAGTCCGGTCGTGTTTGGATTGCGATCGCCGCGGAATAAAAATCCGTCGAAGCTTTCCATATCCGCTGGGTTGTTGATCCAGTGGTAGACGCTTTTCACGCCATTTTCTTTTACAAAATAATTGAGGAGTGAAGTGTATTCTTCATTCATATACTGACCCGTCACGACGAGAGCAACACTGCCCGCGTTTTTCTTTAAAGCTTCTCGCAGATTCGCGCCGACTTCTTTTGCGGCCGCACCAGGAGTCATGTTCTCCCACTGCCCTTTGAAACCCTTGCGAGCTTTAGTCAAACGCGCAGGAGGATTCACGAACTTATAGACGTCGCGACCCTTGTCGCACATCCAGTAGCCGTTCACCTGATCGTTTTGCACCGGCTTCACACGGAAGGCGCCTTCTTCGTTGAAGTAAACTTTCGTATTACATCCAGTTGAGCAATTCGTGCAGATCGTGTTTGCATCTTTTAGATACCAAACCCGTTGGCGGAATCTAAAATCTTTCGACGTCAGCGCACCGACAGGGCAAATATCGATCGTGTTCACAGAATAATTATTATCGAGTGGTTTATCGGTAAACGTGCCGATTTCTGATCTATCGCCACGATTCACGATCCGAAGTTCATTCGTTTTCGAAATCTCTTCGGTGAAGCGCACGCAACGCGAACATAAAATGCAACGTTCAGTATCGAGGACAACCGTTGGGCCGAGATCGACAACTTTTCTTTTCTTAACCTTCGGCTCAGCCATTTCAGGATCGTACTGACCGTAGCGCATGTATTGCTCTTGTAGTCCGCACTCGCCTGCTTGATCGCACACTGGGCAATCGAGAGGATGATTGATGAGATGGAAGTCCATGCCCCATCGAACGGCTTCTTTCACCGGTTCATTTTTATTGGTGATGATCATGCCATCGGTCACCATTGTGTTACATGCAATTTGGAGTTTCGGATTTCCCTCGATGGAAACCATGCAAAGACGGCAAACGCCGGCTACCGAAAGTGCCGGATGCCAACAATAGTGGGCGATGTCTTCGCCCGAATGTTTGAACGCTTGGATGATTGTGGTACCCGCTGCTACTTCAACAGCGCGACCATTAATGGTGCATTTCGGCATGAGCCATTCCCTTCACTTTTGAGCGACCTTCGCGCACATAGAACTCGAATTCATCTTTGAATTTTTGAACGAAACTGATCGCCGGCATCGCCGCCGCATCCGAGAGCGCACATATTGTACGGCCCATCATATTTTTGGCGACCTTTTCGATGAGAGCGATATCTTGCAAGCGACCTTCGCCGCGATAAATACTCGATACGATTTTATCGAGCCAGCCCGTGCCTTCGCGACATGGAGTACATTGGCCGCAAGATTCGTGGTGATAGAAATGCATAATTACGTGGAGCATATCCACCATGCAGTTTGAATCATCCATGACGATGATTGCACCTGAACCAAGCATCGAGCCCATTTTAGCCAGATCTTCGTAATCCATATTCACCTTCATGGATTCTTCAGCATTTAAAACGGGAGCTGACGAGCCACCTGGAATGACCGCTTTCAATTTACGACCAGGTTTCAAACCGCCGCAATATTCAAAGATCACATCGCGCAAAGGGGTTCCGAGAGGAATTTCGATAACTCC
>JAYTDP010000028.1:0-6824 GCA_043735865.1 Bdellovibrionales bacterium | reverse complement strand
TCTGCCAGATTGGGCCAAGCAGTCACCCGGTCAATCCATTCAACAGGAGTCGCGTATTACGAGCGCCTTTGCAGCGCCAAGTTACGACCTAAGGAGTCTCGAGCAGGCTCAAGATAATTTCAAAGCATCGGTTGTGACCGCAGAAAATGAAGCCCGTGAAATTGAAGACCGTCGAATTGCGATGGCAGCTCGCGAGCAACAAGTGATCGATGCAGCAAAAAAAGTATTTCAAGATGTGAGTAAGGCGGCGGGCCCGGTAATTAAAAAAGTGCAATTCCCGCGAATCGGACTTTAATTATTTCGCGCTCTCGCGAACAAATCGTGAAAAATAATGGCGGACAAGGAAGTCGATGCGAACGGGCATGTTTTTAAAGTGCCAATTCAAATCGGCGAATGCGCCCCATTGAGCTTTGAGCACATCTTTATCTCCAGCCGAACCTTCAGGTTCTCCACCCATTGGATTCGCTAAGAAATGACTGCCGATTAAGCTGTGATAAATTTCGACTTCGCCAGCGCGGCGCATAGAGAAGATGAGTTTAAAGCCATTACGGAAAAGCATGAAGTCCGCTTTGGTATTGGATATGCCGTAAATTTTTGCAGTGCCGAGAGAGCTCCCTTTCATTTGATTGAAAGCAGAAGCGGCTTCAACAAATGCCGTTTTAATATCGCGAAGGTACTCGAGAGTCTGCTCTTCGAGAATGCGATCCTGGTTGGCTCCGGAAAGGTCGATGAGACCGGAGTCTTCCATTTTTTGTTCGGCTAGTACTAAATCTTTAATCCAGTCGATTTGGCTCAATGCGGTTCCCCTTGAACTTTTAATGCACCACAACATAATGTTTGCAACTGGCCCGCCAAAAGTCAAGAGGGAACAAAGTTATTGAATGGATTCCGTCGATACCATTTCGGAAGCATGCTGAGGCCCTAATGGTTTCTGCAAAAATTCAACTTTGGATGCATTGATCGCTATGCGCGACTCAAATTTCCCTTCTTCTTTCTCCACTTGGTAGGTCGAAAGATAACCTTCAATCATTACGCCTTGTCCCTTCGTTAAATACCGCGCACACAGTTCACCTTGGCGCCCCCACGCGTTCACCGTGTACCAATCAGTGGTCTGCTTTTTATCTTCCGATTCGTCTTGATTAGGACGATTCGTTGCAACATTCAGCTTGGTAAACTGATTACCACCTCTCGAGGTCTGTACGGCTGGGTCTGAGCCTAGGCGCCCGAGAATGTAGATTCGACTAAATCCGTTCATAAAATTCCTTTCAGTTAATGTGTTCAAAAGTAGAGATTGCAATCGCCTCTCCGGCTGCGACGAAAGAATCCCTTGCGAGTTTCGGGGCGCTGCGGACGATTTAGGTAACGGACAATTGACTTTGGTCCAGCTCAATCGGCAAACTGACGACTGGAAAAACACTTCAAGGAGCATCGACATGGGAAAACTACTTTTGTCTCAATTTTTAACGATTCTTTCTCTCTTCGCTTTGGCTTTTACTGTTGGTTGCAGCAGCGCAAAGAAAAATGCGGACGGAACAGAAAGCATGGACGGCGCTGGCACCGGCGACACCGCCCAAATCAGCCAAGAACCTTTCACTTTCAATGCAAACGGTAGCGACAGCGGCTCAATCAGTGGTCTAACGACTGTGCGATTCCCATACGATTCTTCAAGCATCAGCGGTGACGCGCGAACCGCACTTCAAGGTAATGCCGATTGGATTAAGAAAAACACGGCGACTACAGTACAAATTGAAGGACATTGCGACAGTCGCGGTTCGGTTGAATACAACTTGGCTCTTGGTGAGCGCCGTGCAAAAGCCGTTAAAGATTATATGATTGGACTTGGGGTGGACGGAAAACGAATGACAATCATTAGCTTCGGTAAAGAAAAACTCCTCGAAGTCGGCGATACCGAAGAAGTTCACGCGAAAAACCGTCGCGCGAATTTTGTACCGATCGCTCAGTAAGGAATTTAGGTGTCTCAGATCAGGCTCATCACAATTATTGCGATGCTTGCATTCGTGAGTTGCGTTGGAGCTCCGCCGGTCGAAGACTACAACATTGCCGCGACGGCAATCAATTCTGCCCGAATTGCCGGTGCACCAAGATTTGCTGCCGGATATTTGGCTCGGGCCACCGATTCATACAAATTGGCTCAGAAACTATATGATGACCGCGATTATGACCGAGCACGCACCGCCTTTCGCCAGGCCAAACTTTTCGCCGAACGCGCCGAAAATTTAAGCGCGCTTAAAAGAGCGCAAACCGGAGAGGTTCCCGAATGAAATTATTATTCCTAATCACCACAGCTTCACTTTTAACAACCGGATGTCTGGCGACTCGCGATCAACTTCGTGAAACCGACACCAAGCGCGAATCGCAACAGCAGGTCGTGGCTATGCAACAAGCGCGATATCAAGATCTTGAGAGTGACTTACGAGAAGTAAAAGGTCGTATCGCGTCTCTCGAGAATCAACTCCAAACGAGTCAAAGTGAAAAAGCCGGTCTTGAGTCAAAGGGTGTAACTGAGCGTGCGCAATTCGAAAGCCGTCTAAAAGTTTACGAAGAGGCGCTTACGAAAATGGAACAGCAGTATCTCGCGATGTCGCAAAAACTCGAAGCGATTCAAACGAACGCGCCTTCAGATCATCAGCCGACGGCAGCGGCGCCAGCCGGCGATAAAAAGAGCAAGCTCGGTTTCTTCGAACAGGGCGAAGTTGATTTAAAGGCGAAAAAGTTCCGCCAGGCCATCGTCAGTTATCAGAAGTATCGCGAGTCAGCACCGAAAGGGAAAAACTATCCCGAAGCAACTTACAAAATGGGTGTTTCGTTTCAAGAGCTCGGGATGAAAGATGAGGCATCGCCATTCTTTAACGAAGTCATCGAAAAATATCCGAAATCACAGTCGGCCGGCAAAGCGAAAGTCCGTCTTCGCCAGTTGAAATAATGGCGGCGTCCGGCCTCAGAGTTCTCGCCATTGAAACGAGCTGCGACGATACGTCAGTGGCATTCGTGTGCGAAAATGGTTGGGTCGATGGAGTGGTCTCGGCAAACCAAGATCTAGCGCATTCGCCATTCGGTGGAGTCGTTCCAGAAATTGCGAGCCGCAATCATACTCTGACACTTTTGCCCCTCATTGAAACTTTGCTTCAAAAAACAAAAATAAAGTGGAGTGACGTTCAAGGCATCGCGGTCACCTCGCGCCCTGGGCTCATGGGTTCTCTCATGGTCGGAGTCGTGACGGCTAAAACCTTGGCAGCTGCACACGAGCTGCCCGTCATCGGCGTGAATCACCTCGAGGGGCATTTACTTGCGCCTTTTCTGCGCGACGAAGAATATGCACCGCCAGATGGGTTTCAAGCCCCATATCTCGCGCTCGCTATCAGCGGTGGGCACACGCAAATTTATGACGTCACCGAAGTGGGTTCATACACGGTCCTCGGCAAGACGATCGACGATGCCGCCGGTGAAGCTTTCGATAAATTCGCGAAGATGTTAGGTCTGCCTTTTCCGGGCGGGATCTTCGTCGACAAAGCGGCTCGTAACGGTGATGCAAAAAAATATAAATTTCCGCGTCCACTTAGTCGAGCGAACGGTTACGGCGACGATCTGGATTTTAGCTTTTCAGGTCTAAAAACGTCTGCACTTCGAATGATCGAGAAGATGTCGCCCGAAGAGCGCGCGGCTGAACAATCCGACCTGTGCGCATCTTATCAAGAAGCGATCGTAGACACACTTCTCTCGAAACTCGAAACTGCACGGTCACTCTATGGTCATACGCGAGTTGTTTTGACGGGTGGAGTGAGCGCGAACTCTCGCCTTCGCGATAAAGCCTCGGCCTGGGCGAAAAAGAAAAATGTCGATTTGATTGTTCCGCCCATTCGCTACTGCACGGATAATGCCGCGATGATCGGCTACGTCGGCGCAATTAAATTGAAAATGGGGCAAATCTCTTCAGCCGATCTCGCGCCATCTGCCTATTCTCTTGAAGGCGATTTTAAAGAGGCATCAAGATGAGCGACAGCCGCGAACTTATCAGTAAGCGTATGCTCGAAATGGGTGTCGCGCCCAAACGCTCTCTCGGTCAAAATTTTCTGGTCGCCGATCACGTCATCCAAAAGATCATCCACAAAGTCGCTTTTTATAAGGCCAAGCAAATTATTGAAATTGGTCCGGGCTTAGGTGCACTCACCGAATCATTGGTGAAAATGGGGCAGCCGCTGACACTCCTCGAACTCGATCGCGAATTTTCTGCGTACTGGAAGCGCGTCTCAAAAGATAATCCGCAGGTTACATTGATCGAAGGCGATGCTCTCGATGCCAAATGGGACGAACTCACCACGCGGCCGGGGACATTGCTGGTCAGTAATCTCCCTTACCAAATAGGTGCACGTGTCGTGATCGATCTTTCGCAGGGGCGCCCAAATCTTGAGCGCATGGTTTTGATGTTCCAGAAAGAAGTGGCTCAGCGCCTAATGGCGGGCCCAAGCACGAAGGAGTACGGGCTGCTGACAGTCGTGGCTCAGGCCGCTTGGAAAATCCAGTTCGTCAGCGACGCCGGCCCGGGCGATTTTTACCCTCCACCACGCGTTTCGAGTCGAGTCATAAGCTTCGAGCGCAAGCCTAACGTGATTACACCCCATTTTGTTGATTTCGTGAAAAGGGCCTTTTCTCAACGCCGCAAATTTATGTTAAAGAGTTTTGCGGCTGAACGCGAAAAGCTGACCGCGCTGGTGATTGAACTTGGTTATACGGAGAAAGTCCGCGCCGAAGAGATTACGGTTGAACATTACTTAAAGTTGGCAGATTCCATCGAGCGTATATGAGTATTCCGATTAAAATTATAGCTGAGAATCGAAAAGCGCGTTTCAACTACAGCTTGGGCGAAACATTCGAAGCCGG
This sequence comes from Bdellovibrionales bacterium, assembly GCA_043735865.1. Classification (GTDB taxonomy): domain Bacteria; phylum Bdellovibrionota; class Bdellovibrionia; order Bdellovibrionales; family UBA1609; genus CAYHVK01. The sequence continues at coordinate 1,925 of JAYTDP010000028.1, read as the reverse complement.
GATTGCCTTATTGGGGAGTGAAGTCAAAAGCCTCCGGAACAGCAGTTGCCAGCTCCAAGACGCATACGTTGCTTTTCAAGGTGAGGAAGTCGTCATCTACCGTGTGAATATCAGCCAGTATAAAGCGAGCAGCTATAATAATCATGAACCCGAGCGAATCCGTAAACTTCTTTTAAACAAAAACGAAATCAACAAAATTTATTCGGCCATGGAAGAAAAAGGGATGAGTTGCGTCCCGACAAAAATGTATTTCAAAAAAGGCTTCGTAAAAGTCGAGATCGCATTGGCTAAAGGTAAGAAGCTCGGCGATAAGCGCGAGACGATTAAGAAGCGTGAAGCGAATCGCGAGGTGGCACGGACGATGCGCCATTCACGCGGACGTGATGACTGAGCTGCTGCCGTTTTTCGCTGATCATCTCATTTATTATTTCACGAGCTAAAGGATGCGTAATGTGCGTGAGTGCATCGTGCATTCGCTCTAGATCGCGATTCGTTTGTGATTTCAAAGTCGAATAATAATAATTGTACGCCGTAACCAAGTCGTGAAACTCATCCTCGCTCCGGATATACATCGGCGCCACCGTTAAATCTCCGCGCGATAATAAACGCAAATGGTTACGAAGAATTTTAAGGGGAGCCACAATCTTGTCTGTCATCCGTTGACCTACGATCGCCAGAAACAAAAATTGCCCGAGTAACGCCGAAATGAAAAGGGTGTTGAGAGTATTGCGCTCACCTTCAAGATGTCTGACGAGATCCGGTTGGATTCCGTAGGCCATTTCAATAAAGAATTCGTAGTTTTGATTCGTCCAGTAAAGAAGGGGCACTAAAAACAGGGCCGTGGCGATAGTCGCCACGATCATTGTCTTACGTGTGTAACTCACTTGGAAATCGCGGTTCACATACTTCGTCTCACGGCGAGTATAGGCGGAGGAATGAAGATGGAGCGATTCGCGATTAGGTACCCACATCCTTCTATTTTAGCGGGGCCTTGAGTTTTATCGAAAGCTCTTCTACGCTTATGAGATGAACTCTCTTCTTAAGTCAGTCGGCAAGAATTTCCCCTTACTCCTCATTGGCCTAGTCATTGGAGTTGGCGCCTGTCAAATGGCCCCGACCAAAGACGGCTGGCGTCGCGACAGTACTCTTTCAGAGGCTTCCGATTCTACGTCGGCTGACGCGAAAGAAGAGCTGTCACTTAAAAAAGACTCTGAAGACATCGCGCGTTTGCGCAAAGACATTCCCGAAGAGAAGCGCGAAGCGAATGACGATCTCCGCGACATTCTATCGACACTGGGCGAAGTCAAAAATCCGCCAATTGAACAGCGCGAAAAATTCGAGCGTCGAATGCGCAATATCCGTGAAAAGCAGCGTCTGGCTCGCCAGAGATCACGAGATACCTTTAACAAAGACGAACGTAAGAAGCGCGAAGATTTTTTGAAAGATTTAAAGCTCGCGCGTGAACGTTTCATGCGATCAAAAGCCGAAAAGGATGAGAAAAGAGAGTTTTTCGACAAGCAGGAAGATGCGAGAAAAGAGTACTTCGCTGACGAAAGAGACACGCGCCGTGATTTCGAATCGGACATGCGCCAAAAAGAAAATGACCAAACCGCTTTTTACCGAGAAAAAAGCGATGAGTTTAATAAAGAATTAAAAATTTACACGACGAAGTATAACGAAATGCAGAAGGCTGCGAGCGACCGCGACCGAGCGCGCACCACCGGGGGCGCGAGCGGCAGTGGCGCCGCTGGCGCCGGGAACTCCGCGAGCCGCCCGGGTGCCGTGATGGATCCGAACACAAAGCCGGTCGATCTAAATCAGTAAATCATTTCCTCAATGGCGGCAGTTGCGTGGCGAAATCGTCCGTGAAGTGTTATGGTCCATCGCAATCAGCATGCTAAAGTTTGGTTCGATGTGAACGAGCA
>JAYTDP010000027.1:0-11056 GCA_043735865.1 Bdellovibrionales bacterium | reverse complement strand
CAAATCGTACAAATGGTGGCCGACGCGCAACGATCTCGCGCTCCTATTCAGAAGCTCGTCGATAAAGTGTCATCGTACTTTGTTCCGGCGGTCATTCTTTCGGCTGTAGTGACCTTTGCAATTTGGGCGATTGTTGGTCCAGATCCCAAGTTCGCACATGCAATGATTAATGCCGTAGCAGTTTTAATTATCGCGTGTCCCTGCGCGCTTGGATTAGCGACGCCCATGTCGATCATGGTCGCCACGGGTCGCGCAGCTTCTATCGGGATTCTCTTCAGAAATGCCGAGGCCATAGAGCTTATGAGAAAAGTAGATACTCTGGTCATCGATAAAACAGGAACTCTCACATTAGGGAAACCCAAGCTTGTAACCGTAAATGTGACCGCTGATATTTCAGAGCCGGAATTTTTGTCTTTGGCGGCAAGTTTAGAGCAATCGAGTGAGCATCCTCTGGCTCATGCGATAGTGACCGGAGCAAAAGAGAAAGGTGTTTCTCTTTTAGAAGTAAAAGAATTTAAATCCGTGACCGGAAAAGGTGCGACAGCTCAAGTTGGCAACCGCCAGGTTGCGATAGGTAACAAAGCTCTCTTAGATGATCTTTCTATCGATCTTCTCAATTCTGAATCTCAAGCCGACATTCTGCGAGAAGATGGCCAAACAATTATGTACGTTGCTATTGACAGAAAATTTGCAGGCCTTCTGGGCGTCATCGACCCGATCAAAGAAAGTACAATTCCCGCTATTCAGGAGCTACGAAAGACAGGGATAAAAGTCATTATGATGACCGGAGACAATAAAAAAACGGCCGAGGCAGTAGCAAAAAAAATTAGCCTCGATGGATTTTTTGCTGATGTTCTTCCGCAAGGAAAAGCCGAGATCGTCAAAAAGATGCAAGCAGAAGGAAAATTTGTTGGCATGGCCGGCGATGGAATTAACGATGCGCCAGCCCTCGCGCAGGCTCAAGTCGGCATAGCTATGGGTACCGGCACAGACATCGCTATGAACAGTGCCGGGGTGACCTTAATAAAGGGCGATTTGATGGGCATCTTACGTGCACGCGCCATAAGCGAAGCTACTCTTTCCAATATTAAACAGAATTTATTCTTCGCATTTTTTTATAATGCTCTCGGTATTCCCGTGGCGGCGGGACTTCTATATCCGACGTTCGGTCTATTGCTTAGTCCAATCATCGCCGCATCTGCCATGAGCCTAAGTTCAGTCTCGGTCATAGGAAATGCGCTGAGATTAAAAAGAGTAAAAGTCTAAAGCCGACACCTAATGTTGCATTCCGTTACCAAATTTAATGCGTAGATAGACTTTGGCGGCGACGGGGCTATTTCCGTAGGAAACTCGAAAGTCTTTTGGAACCGAGTAAGTCGTAGCGGCTGTGCCTGCGTAAACAGACAGCTGACCACGGGTTTGAATCTGGCGTTCGTATCCAAGTGTGTAGGCCTTGACCCATTTTGCTCCGGTGTTGCCGTCAGTTAATTGAATTTCTAATTGCTCTGGAGTTCTTTGGACCATCTCGAATCGTCCGTAGAAATTATTTTTACCAAGCTCAAACAAAACTTCTTCTAAGAAGCTATTCAACGTTTCGCCGGAAGTGCGATTGTCGTTTTGACCCCACAGAGAGGTTGTGCTGAGCTTGCCGCCTTTTAACATATTCGTCGTTTGCAACCAGGCCGCCATCGCACGTTCATCTTCCACCTCACGATTCGGGTTGTTAGCACGATCGAGAGCTCGCACTTTCGCATACGAGCCACCGACGGTCACATTCGGCGTTAGACGAAAATTTGTTCGGAATGCGATCGAATCCGGTTGGTGCATATCGAGGTTGACTGCCGTCGGGCTTGGTTCACGACCACTAAAAGTTGAGCCTTCAACGGTCAGTCGACCATAATCGACTTTCATACCAATGACTGTCGAGCTAATATGGAAAACATCTTGGAGGTGGTGGCCAAGCGGCGCATCCGGATTCGATTGAGCTGATGGTCGGTGCATGAAGCTTTCCGGCCCGGCGGTTGCTTCACCTCGCGGAGCAAAGAAGAAAGTTAATTTGTTTTCTCCGTTCGCACCGAAACTTAAAATATCCGAAAACGTAAGTCCCATAATCGGAGACGAGTGCGGATGCTGCGCATCTATGAATGGCACTCCCGCGGCATTTGCTTCGCCAGCTTGAAAAAGTTCTGGCGTTCCGCTTTTTGGGATTGTCCATAAGTCAGTCGTTCCCATCCACGAGAGCTCGAGCGTGTTGCGAGCGGATGTCTTTTTATCGAACATAAGCATCCACATATTGGGTGCGGTCACGGCAGTTCGGCCTCGCGGACCAGAACTCCCCGTCAGCACAACGAACTGATTGTAATGAAACATCGTCATGACTTTTTTCGAATTGGTGTCGGGCATACACATCTTCATGGCCGGATCATATGTTTGGCCTGCAGGACACTGCTGAGTGGGTGTCGGAGTTGGACCCGGCGGCGTCACTTCATCCGGCATGCATCCATCAACAGTGGGGTCCCAATGGTAACCAGTGGGGCATGTATGATCCTCATTCGGCATACACATTCCGGCGCCCATAGTTGGGTCCCAATGCTCATTTGGTTTACATTCTGACGGTCCGGGAGCAGCAAACGAGACCTGCTGGGTCCGGATATTCCATCGACCATTAATGATAGGCTGAAACTGAGATGTACCGCTTGCACCGCCGATAAAACGGATCTGGCGATTCTCACCTTGGCCCGCGCTATACTGCATGACTGTCGAATTTTGAGTTTTATCTGTGGCGGTAAAAGTGCCGTTTTTACAGCTCGTCACTTCGAATTGTTTCGATTGTGCCTGCCCATTTGCGAGCCCAAGGGTGACTTGAATTTTAGTTCCGATTTCACTTCGATTCGATCTGCACGTATCTAAGGCATAGGAACGAAAACTGAATAGATTGAGAATGGTGAATAAGATCAAAAATTGGTTCATTTGGCACTCCTGCTAATCGTGACCTACACGAAGCACAAGTTATGCCTAGCCAACCGTTATTTTACCCCTTTGTGGCGATTATAAGAGGGCGATGAATTGTCCAAACAGTCAGCATAAGGCCCAATCTGGGCCACGGCTTAAAAGGTTAACGGCGGCTAGACGACGTGATCTGGCTCTAGTTCACACTCTATAGCTCCATCGCCGATTTCAATTTGGAGTGTGGAGTGTTGAATTTTAAATTTTTGAGTTAAGGTTTGAGATGTTTCTCTTAAAAATTGATCTCCGGGATGTCCCGAGGGAATGACGAGATGTGCAGTGAGAGCTGTCTCGGTTGTGCTCATGCCCCAAATGTGAAGATCATGGAGGGCTTTTACACCATTTAATTGCCGTAAATAGTCAGAGACTGCCTCTACATCGATCCCACCCGGCACCGCCGCAATGGCAAGCTTCAAAGACTCTTTAAGTAAATCCCATGTGCCATAAAGAATAACCGCACTCACGACCAGGCTCATAAGAGGATCCAGTATTTGCCAGCCCGTAAATTGAATCGCAACTCCAGCCAAAACCACTGCTAGAGAAACGACGGCGTCTGCTGCCATATGCATATAGGCAGCTCTTATATTTAAATCACTTTTTCTTCCGGACATAAAAAGTGCGGCCGTCGAAGCATTAACTAAAATTCCAATTCCCGCAACGACGATCAACGTTGCGCTAGCAACGGGCGATGGATTTCGAAGTCTGTCGATTGCTTCCCACATAATCGCACCGACGGCGACCAGAAGAAGAAACGCATTTGCGAGAGCCGCTAAAATGGAGGAGCTACGTAAACCATAGGTGTAATGCTTCGAAGGTTTTCGTCGCGAGAGCCAAATTGCCGCCCAAGCCAGCACAAGCCCAAGAACGTCGCTCAAGTTATGACCAGCGTCGGCCATAAGTGCCAGCGAATTTGCCGCGTATCCGTAGACTGCCTCGGTGACCACAAAACCTATATTTAGAAAAATCCCGACGGCGAATGCAGTATTATAACTTGCGGGAGCATGAGAATTACCGTGAGAATGTCCGCCGTGACTATGATGATGGTGATCTTGATGTTTATCCATTTTCATAGCTGAAATATACCTCTTTATGCCTCATTGCCAACTCAAAAGAATAGCCGCATAGATATTTTTTTTGGGGGCCTGTGCCAGCGACCAAAGTCCCGAAGTTACCCGCTCATTTATCGTTCTGGACTACAAAATTAAATTCTTTCTATTTAGTATCAAATAAGAATTGCCTGGAGTGATATTCAGTTTTTTGATTTCGATTGGTTGCAGCAAAAAGGATTTCATTTAATAACTTATGCTTAAATATTTACCGTTATTTTTTATAGCCGCGCCTCTCCTCTGCTCTTGCGCCTCCGTGTACCATATCGATCTGGCATTGGGCCAAAGCAATTACTACGAAAAATATGATGAACCGTTAGATCAAAGTCTCGCCACCACCTTTGGTGCTCCGGTCACCATCACCTCGGGCGATAACAATAAAGCAGATCTTGCCGGATTTAGTGTCCGAGCCGGGATCACCGAAGAAATAAATGGATTTTGGGTAACGCGAATTTCGTATTTCAAAGATCAATTTGAGCCGCTGACGTTAAGTTATGATGTGCAGGGACAGGATTCTTGGGACGAAAATCTAAAACTGACCGGAAGTGGCGTCGAGGTCGACTTCGGAATTAATCTATGGATATTTCGCCCTGAATACGTTTACAAAAAAATGAGCGGCACAACACATTTTCAACTTACCGACACAACCACCGGAGTCACCAGCGAAGCATACGTTGATGATAACTTCGTATTTAAAGGACCGGGCATCTGTATCGACATTCCTTTTTCAGATTCATTTCATATGTATGTTGAAAAGCAAATGTTGGAAGGAGAAGGTTCAATGGCAAAATCTACGATTGATACCACGCTCCTCGGATTTCGATTTGGCGGCTGGGGAAATGGCAAAAAATCCTCAAAGTAAGCCCTTGTCGCAACCGGCAGTAACCGTCACGGCCCAATCAGATTCGTATCACAGCTGTTGTACTCATGCGCGCGCAGTGCCGCCTCGTTTGCTGCTTTTGCCTGACGTGGCTGGATGCCGCGAGCTTTTTGTTGAGCTACGAGCTCATTGAATCGCGTGCCATTAATTTTACCTTCACGCAAAAGTTCGGCGACGATAACGCGAACGACAGCCCAATTCTCGATCAGTTTTTTCTGACAATATTGGCGGCCTTCTTCGATCAGCTCGTCTTTTTTCTTTTTTAAATACAGTTTTTCACTTTCAGTCAAAACGGGCTTTCCGTCTTTGTCGACACTGACACTCAAAAGCGATTTGTCGAAGCCCCATTCTAAAAATGCGCGATCAGCAAGCGTTCGAATTTTCGACAGATCGTCCGACCAATTCCCCGTCTCGGAGTATCCCGCCATTACTTGCGCCATCTGACCCGCGTACAGCTGAGCGATTTTAATAACGACAGATTCGCGCGTTGGCAAAAACTGATGTCCCTTGATCTGATCGTAGCGAGCGTAACCTAAATAATCACCGTTTGGTGCCGATCCGCCCACGATACTGACTTGGGACAGGGTTTCTCCCGTCACCTTCGGATCGTTAACCACCGCATGGCCAGCCTCGTGATAAGAGACCAGGCCGGCTCCGGTTACGTTCATAAGGTGAATGACAGCAGCGGCATCACTGAGATCAACCGCGTGAGAAGTCACTATTTTGTGTTCGTCTGCAAGGGCAACTTCTAATGTGACCTTTCGATCTGGAGCACCCGTGTAAACATATGGCTTTTTCGTTACATTATCTTTCAAAGCAATACGGATTTCGAAGGCTTCGGAACCCATAGTCTTCAGATTAATTCCACTGTCGATAAAGGTTTTGGCAATGGCTGCAGGGATATTCTCTTCGATAAACTTTCGAACCGTTCGTCCTCCGCCACTCGAGTAGAAAAAGGTATCGGCGATGGCGTCCACAAAAGTAGGTGGGTACACGAATTGAACCGGAGCATACTGCTTCTCTAGCGCACGCATCTGTTGAGAGAGAAGTTTGCTAACGATGAAGTTCATTTCGGCTCGAGTTAGGGGCTTGAATAAAATAACTCCGGCCATACGCTCTAAGAACGGCTCAGGCACTCCAGTCTCAATCAATAAGTGTCGAACCTTTTCTTGACTACGATTTTGTTCCCAAATGGCGAGCCGTACGTCGTCCGCACTGTAGCCTTGGAAGAGTCGTTCGCCATCATTACCCGTGAAAACAAAAACGTGCTGACTTAAATCGTAAACTTTATTGTTGATTGGAGATTTCCAAGTCCCCTCTTCGGTGATTTGGTAAAAGGTTTTGAAAAGCGCGGCTTTCATTCCTTTATCGTTGCCACCCATGTTCGAAGCTTCGTCGAAGGCGATGACTCCACCCTGAGGACTGTTGATGAGCGCCTGTTCGAACTCGCGCACCACTTGGCTACCCTGATATCCAGGATCCGAACCGAATACGCGATTCAAATTGGATTCATTCATCACCGTGCTGAGAGAAATTACAGACGTTCTTTCTGGCGAATGGTAAAGCGCCGTCGCAATCGAACGAGCAAATTCTGTTTTGCCTGTGCCGGTCGACCCAACGACGAAAAGCGAAACGGGACGCTTACGATTTGGATCGCTTTTCTGCGCCTGAATCGCTTCTACCGCCGAAGAAATCGCGTTATCTTGCCCTACGATTTTTTCTTTCAGAGTGGGTTCAAGCCGCTGAATGGTCGCGACCGTCTCGGGATCGTTAAGAGGATTTGTCTCTTTTGGCAGAGGACCAGCGATTGAAATCTCTTTGACTCCGGCAGGGCTCTTCGGCCAGTTCAGTAAGAGGTGGCGCTTATCAGCAGATAAACTCAAATGTATCTCAGCTCCTTCAACCAAGGGCCAATGCGAACCAGCGGCTAATTTCGCGTCGCTGAAATACCGAATGACTTGATTACGAATTTGCCGGCCGTCGTCTGTTCTTTTAAAATTGGTTAAGGCTAAATGCGCAGTTATGTCGGCATCCCATGTGATATCGACACCATGCTCGGCCGAAAGCTGGGCTTGAAACTTCTCTGCCTCAACATTCGCGATTTGGACGGCGGCTTCATTTGATATCGGACTCGCGACCAACCATTCCGTCACTCGATTGATGACTTCTCGAGGCAGGAAAGACTTTTCTTCTCCTGCGCCCTGGGACATATAAATATTTTTGATTGATTCGGATGTCAAATTCTCGAGTCGCTTATTTATTTCGGCTTGCGACCAAGATTCAGAACCCGGGGGGAAGATTTGCGTCGCACCCCGATTGCTTGTCAAAATGACGTAGAGCTCTTTTGCATTGTACGTAATGCCGGAACCACTTTTGATGTACCCTCGGTCAACGAACTCCATGAGCATCTTCCACATATCGGGATGCATTTTATCGGCTTCGTTGATCAAGACCACGAGTCGACCGTTGGTTTCTTTAATCTTCTCGATCAATCCACCTTTTTGTCGCCCTTGTTGACCCGCAGGTGCGCCGAATTCATTGTGGAACTCGATATTCCCGCCGCGAATCTCTTGCATGTACTTCGCACCGTTCATCTCATAAAAACTTTCGGGATTTCCGAACACTTCTGCGGCGAGGGCCTGCCCGATTAACGTTTTACCAACCCCGGATGGACCCGTAACCGATAACACTACTGGGCGTCCTGGCACGGGCCGATTCACTACGTACTGAGCAAAGCGTTCGACAAGCTTATCTTGCCCGAATACTTTTTGTTTCAAGTGGCTCGCGACAATACCGACGACATCGCCGCCGGAGCGCAAAGTCCACGCCCGGTCGTGGCCGCCCGTGATCGGGGTTTTCGCGAGTTGTTCGAACTGATTCAAATTAAAAGTCGACGTCGCGCCGTCAAAGCTCACGATCCCGTCTGAAGGAACTTCATAAAGGGGTTTTGTGAAATCCAAATAGGAAGCCGAATAATAAGCTTCGAGTCCGTCCCGTGCACGAACCACCGAGGTCACAATATCGCCACCGGTAGTTAACTTCGAGATGATGAAATACTCTTCGCCTTGAAAGTGAAGCGTGGCACCCCTCCACGAATTGACACTATCACCGGCGAACGACATGCGAATGAGTCGGCCGTTTTCGCGTACAAGGTCTGTTGTGGCACCATCGCTGATAAATACGAACGGTAATCCGATTTTCGAATCCGGCGGAATAATAAAGAACCGCCTTCGCATCCCTTGCGTGATCATACTGGCGCTATTGTTTTTGACGTTTACGAAATTGATTCGGCTTACGCCCAAATTCCGTGTGACGAAATTTTTGCCTTCTGAATTCTTAACTTCGATCTTTTGACCGTTTGGAAATGTGTACGTTAACGCTCTGGGTGTAGCTTGTGCCGACATCGAAATAAGAATTGGAAGCAGAAGGAGTGCAAATTTTATGAGTCGTGATGATAACATGATTCCCCCCATGTCAGTCGCCGCATGAATTGACTTAGACATAGCAGAGATGCCGATTTGGCACTCAATTTTTTCACTTCAAATGTGGTTTTTTCACGCGGGAAAGTAAATTCTTCTTCGCCTTACCGAACATCACGAATGTCACCGCAGACGTATTCATTTACGCCATCTTTGTGCGCGTCCATAAGCGTGCTTGACCACTCACCGACTTTACCCGGGTAACTAAACTGAGAAAGCTTCGCGAGGTGGTACTTTTTGAATTCCACCAACATGCCGGCTGGATCTTCAAAACTAAAGCTGACCTTTTTTGCGTTAAGAATGCCTTCAGCCTCTGTCGAGGTGATTTCTTTTCCGAGTACCAACACAAACCTACCATTGGCATTTTTAAGTTCTTGAGACTTTTCATTAAAACTTAAATTAGACAACGTTAAAAGCGTCGGCGTCGTAATAGTCGCGTCTTCTTCTTCAGACTGACCCCACGCGTGGAATTGCAGGCTCATTCTCATTTTACCTTTTTCGTCGGTAAAAATATTGATCTGATTGACTGGCCAGTTTTTATTGTCCGAGTACGTCTTAGTACTGACGCAGTAGAGAGCCGGTGTTGCGGCATTTGCGTTCGCTACAAAAAGAAACGCCACTGCAAAAACCATCATCAAAAAACTATTCATTTTCATACTAGACCCCTTTTGGTTAAGGGGGACTTATACGAAGAATAGATCGTCGAACAGAATATTAGGTGAATGCATTCATATTTGGAAATTTTACTTTTAAATCACTGACAGATTTTGCCGGTAATACGCAAGTTCCCATCGCATGCCGAATCGCCGGCAGACGAAAGAGTGCAAACGTCACCGATGCGGCATGGGGTCGTTACAGATCCGCAACCTGGAACAGCTGCGGCCGCACCAAATAGAAATCCACAATAATTGTAAGGCGCCCACGTTGTCCCGGTCATCGGCCCCGTTCCATTCGTTGGGTCGCATGTTTGCCAGGTAATGTTGTCTTGTCCTGCACAACCCGGATCACCTTGGGTTAAATCTTTTATGTAGAATGACCCTTCAGTGCAGGTTGTTCCATCTGCAGGGGTGACGAAATTGCCCGGGGCTGAAACAACAGGCGAATTACTATTCTTCACCCACATCGGGGTGAAGGCATCACAGCGTGAACTCGTCAAAAGTTTGAAAATGCCAGTCGCAGCTGGAGTAGTTGGAGGTAAACAGACGCGGTCGCACTGAGTGAGGGCGCAACTACCGGTCGATACGTCGGTCCCATTTTCATATCCGGTGGGGCATGTGCCTCCTCTGAATACCGCAGGACTGACATTTGTCGGATCGGTTGGATTCACAACGCCCGAGCAGCCGTAGGCGCCCGTCCCGCACATCGTGCGTGTCGTGCCTGTCGGGCATAAACTCATATACGCATTGTTTGGTGGAGCGGTTGCGCACAAAGCTGTTGGTGCGCACATGCTGCCGTTCCAACTTTCCGTGGCAAGAGTACATCTGCAAGGAGGAGTCGGCGTTGCTCCGCCAGCACCACCAGAAGTTGCGTTTGCTTCACAAAGAATTGGCGGATTCGCGCATGCGGTCCCGTTCCAGTTCTGACTTGCGCTCGTACAATTACAAGTGGCAGTCGGAGTCGGACCACCGGCACCGCCTACGATCGCCCCGACTTCGCAAGTCACCGTAGTTGCAGTTGCAATATTCCGCGCAAGAGGGCGACAATCGAGAAGTCCATCGTTAATGCCTATTGCAAAATATCCCGTAGGACAATCGCTTCTCGCACTGCCACACACTTTCGTTCCGCCGACGATGTCGTGAATGTAGCCGTCGGGACCCGAGCCTGAGCAGTCCATATCTTCGAGAGCAAAAATGCAATTCGGCACGCCGAGAGGGTCATACACTCCGCCCAAATCACGGCACACGCTCGCGACTGAAGTCGCTGTCTGGCAAGACACTTTGTTTCCGAGCGCATCGACTTCCAGCTCCATTTCGGCAACGACCCGTCGCCCGCTAATGTCGGAACCCGTATTATTCTGACGTTGTGCCGAGATGACGACTTCTCCCCGCCAAATTTCATTGCCTAAATTGTTGACGGTTTTTAGCTTCGCTTTTTGTAAACTAATTTGATCTATACTGGTATTAAAGTCATCGATGAATCCAGGAACATTGTTAGCGGGAACCCAAACAGGCCGAGCCGAAACCTGAAGTGTTCCGAGAGCAATCCGTAATTGCTGCAGAGGAGCCTCGTCGGTCGCAACATTCGCCGGGCGTACAAATACCGTTTGCAAAAAAACATTCGAATTACATAGTGACGGCACCGCGGTCAGTGAAGAGATAAGTTGAGCCGCGGCATCGATGTCGATCTGGGCCGCCTGTCGCTTTTGTTCTAAAACGTTCGATGATTGATATGTAAGGGCGGTATAAGAAATCAATCCGACGAGTGCCATGCCCATGACCGCTTGAATGAGTGCCTGACCCGAATCTGTTTTAATTACATTCATATAAGACTCCGGCAGCCTGGCATCGCATTGTCAGCTCCGATACGAGGCAAGGCTGATTTTCACGCCCGGCACATGCAGGATCAGAACCCGGAGGAATAGCGAG